>JANTFN010000001.1 GCA_024763435.1 Thermodesulfobacteriota bacterium
CATGAAGGAATTCGGAGAGAAACTCTCCAATCCCGCGATGGCCGCGCCGAAATCTCTGGTCATGATTCAGTGCGTGGGATCCCGGGAAGACGGCCATCCCTATTGCAGCCGCTTCTGCTGCTCGAAGGCCCTCGCCCATGCCCTGGAAGTCAAGCAGCGCTGGCCGGAATGCCGGGTCTCCGTTCTTTTCAGGGATATCATGACGTATGGCAGCCGGGAAAGGGCCTATACCGAAGCACGAGAGATGGGCGTTCACTTCTTCCGGTATTCTCCCGAAGAAAAACCCCTCGTTAAAACCGACGGGGAGGCCCTGGACGTCCATTTTAAAGACCCGGTCCTCGGAGGTGAGGTCAGCCTGTCACCCGATTATGTTATCCTGAGCAACGGCGTGGTCCCGAATGACGACGGCGGGATCGCTGACATGTTTTCCATTGAAACCACGGAAGACGGATTCTTCAAAGAGGCGGAAATCAAGTTTCGCCCGGTTGATACCCAGGAGCCGGGGATCTGGACCTGTGGCCTTGCCCTGGGCCCGAAGAATGTGGACGAGGTTGTCGTCCAGGCGGAGGCGGCAGCGGCCAGAACCCTCGCCGTTTTGCGCAAAGAAAGCCTTCACCTGCCGCATGTCAGGGCGTGGGTCAGTCCGCGGCGATGCTCGGCCTGCGAGATATGCGTGCCCGCGTGTCCTTACAACGCCCGGGTTAAAGACCCGGATCTGGGATATGTGGTCGTCCGGGAGGCCCTGTGCCAGGGATGCGGCGTCTGCACAACGGTCTGTCCGAATAACGCGGTAAAACTGATTTCATTTCAGGAAAATCAGCTCTTTTCAATGATTGACAGGATGGTAACGCTTTAAAGGAGAGATTCATGGATAATTTTGAACCCAAAATCATCGGTTTTTTCTGTAACTGGTGCACGGCCACGGCCGCCGACCTCGCGGGGACAACGAGGCTGCAGTATCCCCCGAATCTCCGGCCCATCCGTGTCATGTGCACGGGAACGGTTGACCCCGTTTATATTCTGCGGGCGCTCCTGTTGGGGGCAGATGCCGTTTTCGTGGGGGGGTGACACCCCGGCGAATGCCACTATGTGAGTGGCAATCTCAAGGCCCGACGACGGGTCGCAATCCTGAAGTCTATTTTCGATACCCTCGGCCTGGAGAGTGATCGGGTCCATCTCAACTGGATCAGTGCCAGTGAGGGGAAGAAATTCGCGGATACCGTGAAGGAAATAACCGAAAAGACCAAACAGCAGGGACCGAACCCGATGTCCGGTTACTGGTCTCTTTAACAGGAGCACTTTATGGGAAAATGGCTTAAATTTTCAGTCAAAGATGAGGATACCCTTATCCGCGGTTTTCTGGCATCCCTGATGGAAAAGGGTGTGGTCCAGGGGATTATCGCACCCTCCATTCTTCCATCCATGGGGAATGCGGCGCAAAGCCTCATTACCAATCCGAAAATGCTGGAGAACGCGAAACCCCTCGCGCCGGTTATGGCGGTGAGTACCGCCAAAATTCTCTCTCAAATAACCCGCCTTTCCCCGTTAGACAAACCCGTCGCCGTGCTTCTGAGACCTTGCGAGCTGCGCGCGGCCACGGAACTTGTCAAGCTGAAACAGGCGCATTTTGACAACCTCCTGCTTATTTCGATGGATTGCGCGGGAACATACAGCGTCAAGACCTACACCGCCCTGGCCGGAGACGGGGAAGACCCTCAGCAAAGGATACAGAAGGCCTGGCAGGGGGAAGAAGATGATCAAATCCGTCCGGTCTGCCTGACGTGTGAATGGTCGATCCCCGAGCACTGCGACATCATCATCGCCCGGCATGGCCTCGGTGTGGACCAGTTTGGCCTCATCGCCGGGACAGAGAAGGGCGAAACCGCCCTGGAAGCTCTTTCCGGAGGCGATCCCTGGGAAGGAGGCGAGACGGACCGAGAAGCGGCTGTCGCGAAATGGAACGAAACGAAAATCGCTGCCCGGGACACCCATTTTGAGGCCCTCAAGGGGCAGGTCGCAGGCATAGAAAATCTCCTTAAAACGTATTCTTCCTGCATCAACTGCCATAACTGTATGACGGTGTGTCCCATCTGCTTCTGTAAGGAGTGCTTCTTCAACTCGGCGGTTTTTGAGTTTGACGCGAACCGCTTCATGGACTGGTCCCAAGCCAGAGGAGGCTTGAGGCTCCCTTCGGACACACTCCTGTTCCATCTCGGGCGGATGAACCACATGGCCACGTCCTGCGTGGCATGTGGCATGTGCCAGGATGCCTGTCCCAACGACATCCCCGTCGCGGAAATCTTTAAAATGGTTGGTTTCAACGCGCAGGCCCGCTTCGAGTATGTGGCAGGCCGCAGCCTGGACGAACCGGTCCCCCTGACGCAGTTCAGGGAAGACGAACTCCACGAAATCGGAGGAGAATAGACGGTGGACTACCAATTATCCAACTGCGCCATTAAGAGCGCTCCCGACTTTTCCAATGAAATTATCGGGGAAACGGGGGTGCGGGTTGACCGGTGTTATCAGTGCATGACCTGTACGCTGGGATGTCCCGTCGCGGAGGCCATGGATTATCCCCCCAACCAAGTGATGCGCCTCATCGACCTGGGGGCGCGGGAGGTTCTCCTTGGCAGCAAAACGATCTGGATGTGTGTCTCGTGTGAGAACTGTTTTGCCCGCTGCCCGAATGAAATCGACACAGGGGCGGTTATGGACTACCTGCGAGAGGAAGCGACAGCCGCAGGCGTCAAGGTTCCCGAGGAACGGATTCAACTGCTGCATCGTCTCTTCGCCGAGAACATCCGGGCCTTCGGCAAGGTGCACGAAGCCACCATGCTAATGAATTACAAACTCAAGAGCAGGGATTTCTTCTCGGATATGGGCCTCGGCCTGAAATTGTTCCTGAAAGGGAAAATTCCCCTGTTTCCCGCGAAGATCGCCGGACTGGACAAGGTAAAAAAGATTTTTGGGAAAACCTATGATAAAAAATTCGGAGATAAATCGTGAAACTTTCCTACTATCCCGGCTGCACCGTTCATTCTACCGCCATCGAATATTCCAGATCAATCGATGCGGTCTCACAGGCGCTTGGAATTGAGCTCAGGGAAATAGAGGACTGGAACTGCTGTGGCGCTGCCGCGGCGCACAGCATCCATCGGGACCTTGGCCTTGCCCTGCCGGCGAGAAATATTGCCCAGGCCCAGAATCAGGCAGAAATGTCGCGGGATCTGGTTACCTCCTGCCCGGGATGTTTTAACGCACTGAAACGCGCCGATTATGCCCTGAAAAAAGATGAAGATGCTCGAAGGGAAATTGAGGAGATTGCTGATTTTCACTATTCCGGAGAAATAAATATCCGTTCCCTTATAGAAATTCTGACGAACGACATCGCGGCGGAAACACTCAGAGGCAAGGTTAAAAAACCCCTCGAGAAGTTGAAGCTTGTCTGTTACTACGGATGCGCGCTGGTCAGGCCTCACGCGGTCACCGGCCTGGAAAATCCGGAAAATCCCATGATGATGGATACCCTGATGGAACTTATGGGCGCGGATGTCCGTGACTGGTCCTACAAGACCGATTGCTGCGGCGCGGACCTCGCCCTTACCCACGCGGACCTCGTCACGACAATCGTGGGCCGCCTGGCGGACCATGCCAGGGAGGCAGGCGCGGATGCCTTTGTAACCTCGTGCGGACTGTGCCAGGCAAATCTTGACATGCGGCAGAGCGGGCCAGACCCTCTGCCCGTTTTCTATTTTACCGAACTGATGGGCACCGCCATGGACCTTCCCGGAAGAGACGGCTGGTGGCGCAAACATATCATTAACCCTATGTCCCTGCTTTCCGGACTCGGGTATGCGTAACAAATCTGTATAAATGCAAATTTTGGGAGGAAGGTTATGACAACCACCGTTGCAAAAAACGCGATGAGAAAAGGGGACAAAACGGTCATCGTGGAAGGGACTAAAATGGTTCCCATCTTCATTATGGGAAAACGTTATTTTGTCCCTGAAACCCTGACCATCCAGAAAGCAATGGAATACGCCGGATACCAGTTCGTCCGTTCCTGCGGGTGCCGCGGCGGCATCTGTGGGGCGTGCGCGACGGTTTACCGTCTTGAGGGGGATTATAAACTTTATTCCGGTCTCGCCTGCCAGACCGTTGTCCAGCCTAATATGTACCTGGCGCAGATTCCCTTCTACCCGGCCAACAAGGTCGCCTACAACATTGAGGACCTTCCCTATGACGTGACGGCCATTCAGACCGTCTATCCGGAGACCTTCCGGTGTGTCCAGTGCAATACCTGCACCAAGGTCTGTCCGATGGACCTGGAGGTCATGGATTACATGGCCGCGGCCATTCGCGGGGATATTCAGGCCGTCGCGGAGATGTCCCAGAGCTGCATTATGTGCGGCCTGTGTGCTTCGCGCTGTCCGGCCGAGACCAACCAGTATAACCTGGCGGAGCTCTGCCGTCGTCTTTACGGCAGGTATGGGCAGAAAAAGTCAGAACAGGTTGCCAGGCGCGTGGAGGAAATCAAATCCGGAAAATATGATGCCATGATTGCGGAACTGAACGCGCTCTCCATCGATGAGTTTAAAAACCGCTACGAAGAAAGAGAATGGGAACCTGTTATCAGCGAAGGATGGCAACCGAAGGAAACAAAATATCTTTAAACATCCCCTGGATGTGGAGGAAATACGATGAGTTACACCCCGGAAATGAAAGAACTGATAAAAAAGGTGGAAGCGACACGCCCCGCCAGGGTAGAACGCGTGAAACAGGGGAAACAGTTCCCCAAATTATCCCTGGCCGAAGCGCATGAACGGCTTGAAACCTATCACCCCGACTACAAGGAGGTGGGAAGGCGGACGTTCGGAATTGGGCCCAACAAGGGGGATAATCATACCTACCCCGATGAAGTTGTTGACCTGTTCGAGGCCCGAAGCCGAATCGACCCGGACAGGGTTGACCTTTCTTCGCCTGACTACGAGACAGATATTCTGATTATCGGCGGCGGCGGGGCCGGGACTACCGCATCCCTGTTTGCGCAGGAAAATGGTTTGAAAATCATGATTGCCACGAAACTTCGACACGGGGACGCAAATACCATCATGGCGGAAGGCGGTATTCAATCCGCTGATTCCCGCATTGATTCTCCTTACTACCACTACCTTGATGTCATGGGTGGCGGCCATTTCACAAACAAACCCGAATTGGTCAAAGCCATGACCATGGATGCTCCTCTCATAATCCAGTGGTTGGAAAGCCTCGGGATGAATTTCGACAAAACACCGGACGGTGAAATGCGCCTCCTCGGAGGTGGTGGAACCTGCCGGAAACGCATGCATTCCGCCGGGGATGTAACCGGCGCTGAAATCATGCGCACCATTCGAGATGAAGCAAGAAACCGCAAGGATGACATCACGGTTCTGGAATACCAGCCTGCCGTGGAAATCATTCTTGACGAAGATGGCAAAGCGGCCGGGGCCGTTCTTTACAATATGGAGACAGAGGAGTATGCCATTGTCAAAGCCAAAGCGGTCATTATTACAACGGGGGGCTGCGGACGGCTTCATATCCAGGGATTCGCCACAACCAATCACTACGGGGCTACGATGGACGGTATCGTTATGGCCTATCGCGCCGGCGTCTCCCATTGTTTTCTTTATGCCACGCAATATCACCCTACCGGTGCTGCCTTCCCGGAGCAGAATGTGGGGCTGCTGATTACGGAAAAGATGCGGACGGCGGGGGCGCAGCCCGTTAATATCGACGGGGAAGAATTCACCTTTCCCCTTGAACCGAGGGATGTGGAATCTTCCAACATCATCCGCGAGTGCATGGACGTAGGCAAGGGCGTTTTGACTCCCGTCGGGCGGATTGGCGTATGGCTCGATACCCCGATGATCGACATGCTGCGTGGAGAGGGAACCGCGGAAAGAGATTTCCCCGCCAAATTCATCCAGTTCAAACGCTACGGGATTGATCTCAGCAAGGAACCGCTCCTCATCTACCCCACGCTTCATTATCAGAATGGCGGCGTCACGGCCAGTGATTGGGGCGAAACCAGCGTACCGGGTCTCTTTGTTGCCGGTGAGGTGTTAGGCGGAAGCCATGGCGAGAACCGCTTGATGGGAAATTCCCTGCTTGACATCAACGTCTTTGGCCGCCGGGCGGGTATACGCGCCGCCGAGTATGTCAACCAGGGCGTCACCCTCAAAAAACTTACCCTGGACCATGTCCGCGCCTTCCATAAGGAGCTGGAAGCGGCAGGCATCGAAACGGACCGAATCTCCCCCATGCTGCTGCCCGACTATTCAAATCCCGAAGTCAGGGCAAAACAGCTTTCCGCTCGGTATTTCGGAACATTGCGGTAAGAAAAGGCCTGAGCTTAAAAGCGGAATAACGGCTGCGTATGCGCAACACACCCTGAAATGTCGAAGGGAATCCCCTCTCGTTTGAGGAGGGCGCGTTTCATTTCAAGCCCCCCCTGATACCCGCCAAGGTGCCGATCCGAACGAATGACCCGGTGGCAGGGCACAATCAGGGGAAAAGGATTTGTTGCCAAGGCATTCCCCACGGCACGCGCGCCTTTTCTGAGGCCGAGATAGACCGCGATTTGCTGATAGGTGCTGATGGCCCCCGGGGGAATTCGATGTTCCGCTCGCAGGACACGCTGTTGAAACGCCGGGCATCGGTTCAGATCCACACTATCAAGAGAAAACTTTATCGTTTCTCCCGCCAGAAACCGCCTGATCGCGATTGCCATATCGTCTATCTCCCCGCAGGAAACCAGCCGGGCCGCCGGGAAGAGAGTGGCTATTTTTTCTTCCGCGGGTATTCCGGGCTTCGACAGAAAAACCCGCGTGATCCTGGGGCTGTCATCTTTGACGACCCAGAGGATACCTGCCGATCCAAAGGGTGTTGATGGGATAATTTTTTTATTCATAAAACAAATAGCTCTACCTTTTGGGAGTAATAGTGCACCAGCAGTATGGTTTATAAATTGCTCTTATTGCAGCTATTATTTCAACCGACTCCCTTTGAATAACAGAAAAAAATTTAAGATTTTCCCTTATTTTCCTCTCATATGAGCTCGTTTCAGGCCTCTTTGGCAAAGGGAAGCGGGGACCCTTTGCGATAGACCAGGGCCTGACAGGCCGCGATGAGCGTCTCCTCCCCCTCAAAAACCCGGATATCGTAGGTCGCTGTCTTCCGGGTTCGATTTATCTCTTTCGCCTCGGCGGTGAGAAGAGATCCAACATGCGGTGGATTCATAAAAGAGACATTCATGTTCAGGGCAACCGCGAGGGTCCCGTGTGAGTTGGAGGCAGTCTCAAAGGCCTCGTCAATCAGGGCAAAGATGGCCCCGCCATGTGTCATCCCGAAAAGATTGCCCATTGCCTTTGTCACGGTCATCTGAACCCTTGAAAAACCCTCGCTGATATCAGCAAGCTGAATGTCAAATGCCTTCGCGAAAGGTTCTTCTTTGACTTTTTCGTAAAAATGTTTCCTGGTCTTTTCGTCCATAAGATCGAATCCCCCCGTCAATTTTCCCGCAAGGCTTGGTTATCACGGTAATATTTGATATAGGGGCACAAACAGTAATTGTCAACCCCCAGCGTTAAGGGGGCCAGAAAACGCCCGTCCCGCGCGGGTGGAGAAAAAAGGGTATGTTTTCCGCTTTAGGGACAATTCTTCCGATTTTTCTCGTCATCGCCCTCGGCTATGGCGTCAGGCGGAAGGGCCTGTTAACCGACACCTTCATGGCATCGGGGAACAGGCTCCTCTATATGGTCGCCATTCCCTGCCTCCTTTTTCATAAAATCTCTACCGCGCCGTTTCAGGGAAGTTTTTTCCCCTGGCTGATCGCCGGGTGTGTGACCGCTATCCTTGTGATAAGTCTGATCGTGGCATTAACAGGGAGGCTGGTTGCCTTTCCCGCGGGAAAATACGCGACCTTCATCCAAAGCAGTATCCATGGGAATATCGGCTATATCGGACTCGCCGTGTGTTACTACAGCTTCGATGAAAAAACCTTCGGAATCGCGGGGGTCCTTGCCGGATTTTTTATCATCACACAGAATATCCTGTCTGTTCTTTATTTTCACCTTATCGCGGACAGAGAAATCTCGCACCATGGCGGCGCTGTCGGAAAATTGCTCGTTAACCCGATCATCCTGTCCACACTGGCGGGGTTGCTTGTTTCGTTTTTCCATCTCGCCCTGCCTCTCATCATCGACAAGGCCCTGATGATTGTGGGGAAGATGGCGCTTCCCACGGCGCTTCTGATTATTGGTGGTTCCCTCAACACGGGCCTGATCTTCCGGAACCTGAAAGTGACCGCGTTGTCATCCCTTTTTAAAATGGTTTTTCTGCCTCTGACAGGAGCAGGCCTTTTTTATCTTCTATCCGTCCCCGAAAATTTGTGGCTGCCAGGGATCATTCTGCTGTCAGCCCCATCGGCCACGACGTGTTATGTCATGGCAAGGGAGCTGCACGGAGACCCGAATCTGGCCTCCTCGGCCGTTACAACGAGCACTTTACTTTCCCTTTTTACCTTTGTCTTCTGGCTCTCTGTTTTTTCCTGAACTTTCTGAAAAAATATTATCCATTTTATTCATTGCGATAAGCGCTTTCTGAATTCGTTCATATCTCTTTTTTCTGGAATTTTTGGTCCAGCGATAAAACCCTTCCCCGGTTTTCACCCCTAGTTTTTTGGCCTTGATCTGTCGGAGAAGCAGGCGGCTCGGTTTCGTATCGCTTTTAATTTCAGGAACCAGGGCGTTATAAATGGAAAGCTTGAGATCTGCCCCGATAATATCGCACTGTTCAAAGGGGCCCATCACACCTAATCGCCTTCCGAAACTGCTTTTTATAGCCATGTCCACCTCTTCCGGCGAGGCAATACCCTGTTCAACCACGTTGAAGGCCTCCCTGAATAAAGCTATTTGAATCCGGTTCGCGATAAAACCAGGAACCTCTTTTTTTACGACAACCACCCTTTTCCCTATTCCTTTTAAAAGGGCAATCATAGTTTTTAAGGTTTTTTCACCTGTTTTTTCACCTTTAACAACCTCGACCAGAGGGATAAGATAAGGAGGATTAAAATAGTGCGTTCCAAGAACACGGTCAGGATAATTAATGCTGCCGGCATACTGACTCGGCGTAAAAGAAGAACTGTTGCTTGCCAGAATAACATTCCGGGGACATACCCTGTCAAGATGTTTAAAGAGGCCTTTCTTCAAGGGAAGATTTTCGCTGATGGCTTCAATAACAACATCGGCATTTTCCACGGCTGCTTCGAGAGTGTCATGAATTTGAACAGCGGCCAGGATAGCTTTAATCTTTTTTTCGAATATTAAATGATTTTTTGCCATAAAAACAAGGTTGGTCTCGATCCTCTCCAGCACAGTTTCCCGAATAGCGGGATCATCATCAAAAATAGAAACTTCCAAACCATAGCAGGCGAACTCCTGGCCAATTCCGTGCCCCATAAGCCCCCCGCCAATAAGGGTTATGCGCTTTACAGGCTCCATGAGTTATAACCTCCTTGGGCAAGCAGGCTTTACGCCTTTTGGTCTTGTCGCGCCCCATTTTTTGTGGCGGCAATAAGGCTCAGGATAACGATGACAATAGAAAGAGAAACCGCCGCCATAAACAGAAAAACCGCCTGGATCGACCAGGTCGCCTTAACCCACCCGACAAGCTGTACGGCGAAAGCGCCGACCCCGAATGTCAGCGTGAACTTTGTCCCATAAGCCGAATGCCGGAGATGACGGGGCGTATAAGCAGAGACAAGAGAATTTTCAACCGGCTGCATCCCGAGGAGGAAAAAACTGTAAAATACGGCGATGGCAACAAGGGACACGTTCGTGAAAAAAGCCATTCCGAGGGCACCCAAAAAGGCCAGGGCGTGAAAGGTGAGGTACGAACGCCTCAGGTCATAACGGTCAGCGATATACCCTCCCACATATTGTCCGGCAACGCCAATCGTGAAAACCATGGACGTCAACAGGGAAGCGGTGACATTGTGGGACTTCAGAAAATGAAATCCCGAGGCAAGGGCCTTCAACAGGTCCGGGTTTCGCAGTTCAAGAAGGGACGGAAGGGTCACGGTCAACCCCCGAAAGGCGATACCCCCCAGCATCATGGCGATACAAAGGATGATAAAGGCCTTGAGCATCCCCGCCGGTTGCTCTTTTCCAGGGGCTTCTTTTTTTTCCGGCTCCGGAAACTTCAGGCCGAGAAGGAGCAGGGCACCAATAAAGTTGAATCCGCCGAGAAAAATATAGGCCGCTTTCGGCCCCCACAGCCAGTTAATATACCCCGTAATCAGGGGTGACAGGGCCAGGCCCAGGTTTCCCGCCATGCCATTATATCCCAGTCCCTTGCCGATTTGTTTGACTCCTTTTGAAATCAGACCCAGGCCCGCGGGATGGTAGATTCCCGAGAAAATGCCGATGCCCGCGAGGAAAAGGGAAAATCCCCACGCGGATTTCAGGGAAAAAGCGGCGAGCAGGGCACAGACCCCGGAGCCGACAAAAAAAGTGGTCAGCATCTTGCGCGATCCCAGTTTGTCGGTTACCATTCCCCAGGGGAGCGCGGAAATGCCAAAAAAGAGATACATCAGAAAGGAAAGGTGAATCACGTGAGAAAAATCCCTCTGATAAAAACGCGTCAGGGGCAGAAGCAGAACGGGGAAGGCCATCATATTAAAGTGGCTCATAAAATGCCCGAAGCAGGTAACGGTAATAATCTGGCGTTCCCGAGTATCCATCATATAATCTCCCTTGTATCTGTTTACTTGAGAGAAGTAAAGAACCCTGTCGTGGAGCCATAAATATTTTATGAATAAAAATACCTGCCAATATACTGAAACTCTGTTTGAATGCGGGAAGAGATATGTAACACTGGAAAGGCGCGTGCGACAAGCCATCGACCGAATCGTCTCCCCCGTCTGTTCGTCCTGTATCCGGGTTTGCTGCAGGGCCGCTTATTGCAGGGAAACACCAAAAAATCCCTGGTATTATTTCCTCTTCACGCAGTTCAGTGGGGGGCAAGATATCGACTGGGAAAAAACATCCCCGCCCCCCGGCCTGGGACGAAACGGCTGCGAAATACGGGTCGGCAGATATGCCTATTGTTATGCCTACAACTGCCGGGCGGTCCTGATGTCATTGGAAACAGATCAGGCAAGGGATTATTTCAGGAAATTGTCAGAAATATTGAAAGACATCGGGCTCAATTTTGCGGATAAAAGGCATTTAACGGATATCCGCAACTGGGACGACATAACCCGGCCCCGTCTGCTGGCTCTGAATGAACGCATCAAAGAGGGAGAAACACGCTTTTCCGAACTTTCCACCCACCTTTTTAAGGATTAACCCGGTGTGAAACAGGCCCAAGATTACGCTTGCCCTTCCTGAATTTATATTCCCTTCTTTTCCTGGCCGTGGTTAATTATATTTTTGAGGGAACCTCCAAAATTTTCCTTTAAATCTTGAAAACCTGTCACCTATACAAAGTGCAACAGGGTTTTTGTTGACGAAATAGGGGATATAATGTATTCTATTACAAAAAGGAGGAATACAATGAACCCTCTTGTTCTCAAAGGGGTTTTACCGCCGGTTGCCACCCCTTTTCTCAATGACGAGGTAGCGCTTGATGCGCTTAAACGAAATCTCAAAAAATATAATCAAACAGGCCTTTCAGGTTATCTTATCCTGGGCTCCAACGGAGAAGGCGTTTATCTCAGCGAGAAAGAGAAGCAGCGTGTTTTAGAGGCGGCACGCGAAGCCATTCCTGAAGATATGATTTTCATGGCAGGTACCGGCCAGGAATCAACACGGGCAACGATCCGCCTGACGAACCAGGCCGCGGAGAGCGGGGCCGACTGCGCCCTGGTCGTGACACCCAATTTTTACAAGGGCGGGATGACCCGAGAGGCCCTGAACCGCCATTATCTTACCATTGCGGATTCCGCCAAGATTCCTATTCTTATCTACAATGTTCCGCAATTCACGGGAATAAATATTGCGCCGGAGCTGATTGAGAACCTCGCATCTCACCCCAATATCGCGGGCATCAAGGATAGTTCGGGGAATATCGGGCAACTTGCCGAAATTATCCGTACGACACCGAATGGGTTTGCCGTATTCGTGGGAAACGCCCCGGTCTTTTTCCCCGCCCTGTGTATCGGTGCCACGGGGGGCATCCTCGCCGTTGCCAATATAATCCCGGAGGCTTGTGTTGAAATAAAAAAGCAGTATGACGCCGGTAATCTGGAAAAGGCCCGACAACTACAGGCAGATATGACGCCTCTGGCGCGATGGGTTACTTCCGGGCATGGCATCGGGGGGTTGAAGACGGCCATGGAAGAGATGGGTTACGATGGTGGCCTTCCCCGGCTGCCCTTGTTGCCCCCGAAAAAACACGACCTGCAATCTCTCCGTGAGCTTCTTCAGCCTTTTCGTTCCTGACGGCAGAAAAGCCAAGGTTGCCTTGACTTTAACAGGATATGCCTTTATGTTGAAGAAAATGGCGGGAGTAAACGTGTAACAATTACTGGAAAAGGAGTGAGCGTAAAAAACTCAAAAATACGGGTAAATATTCAAAAAAAGGCTCGATCCATGGAGAATCTAACGAAAGATATAGCGGAAATCGCGCGCGTCGCCCTTAAAAAAATTGTCTCGGAAAAACGATTACCCACCCCCCATATCTACGAGATGGAATTCATTGAGGCAGCGGAGACCCTTAAAAAAGACAGGGTCCTTAAATACCTCACGGAAGACGAAAAAAACCTCGAACAACAGATCCAGGCTGTTCTTGATGATACAGGCGGGCTTTTGTCCTCTCTGCAGATTTCCCTTGGTATGTTTGAAGAAGACAGCCGCGGGCATATTGCCGTTATGGATGAATCGATAGAATCCATCCGCTCTGTTTCTGACGCGATGCAGGGCGCGGGGCTTGAAGGCCTGCTATCCGAAATAACCAAACTCAAAGATACGAATCACCAATTGGTGGAAAGCCTTTCCCAAACGCGGGAGGAGCTTTCTTCAAAGGAAAAAACACTGCGGGATCTTGAAAACCTGGCACAAACAGACCCCCTCACACAACTCTTGAATCGCCGGAGCTGGAATAAACAGCTGGAAGAGGAATTTGAACGATCCAGCCGATATCACCACGTTTTTTCCGTCATTATGCTGGATATTGATTATTTCAAACGGTTTAACGATTTTTACGGTCATCCCGTCGGGGATGCCATTCTTAGAAAGTTAGGGGCCCTTTTGAAGGAGAGCGTTCGAAAGATTGACGCTGTTTTTCGATACGGGGGGGAAGAATTTACCGTCCTTCTCCCGGAAACACCCCTTTCCGTTGCCCGAACAGTCGCTGAACGAATTCACAAAAAAATAAATACGACGGTGTTTGTGGACGCAAAAAAGAGGCTTGAGCTGAAGGTTACCGCCTCTCTTGGTGTCGCTGACAGCGAGGGATTAAACACCCCAAGCGCAATCCTTGAAGCGGCAGACCAGGCCCTTTACCTGAGCAAGCAATCGGGGCGCAACTGTATCCGAACCGCCTTGGATTTTGCTCCTGTAAATTCAACATCTTAAACAAGTCAGGGGATACGGCAATTCAAACGTTTTTTCAGGCTGTAATCCTCGTTATATCCGGTTTGATTTCCTGTTTTTTCATTGACTTGAGCGCCAAAATAACCTAATATAGATAAGTTTAGAAAGGAAATCAGGTAAGGAGGAAAAATCATCCAGAATACCATACCAACTCCTGTAAATATCGAAGAGGAGATGAAACGCTCTTACATGGATTATGCGATGAGCGTTATCATGGGGCGTGCCCTTCCCGATGCCCGTGACGGACTGAAACCTGTCCACCGGCGGATTATTTTCGCCATGTACAAGATGGGTAATTTCTGGAACAGGGAAACGAAGAAATCGGCCCGTGTTGTCGGTGATGTTATTGGTAAATATCATCCGCATGGAGATTCCGCCGTGTATGACGCCATTGTGCGGATGGCACAGGATTTCTCGCTGCGTTATCCCCTTGTCTACGGACAGGGGAATTTCGGATCTATCGATGGGGATCCCCCGGCCGCCATGCGTTATACCGAAGTGCGCATGACGCGTCTCACGCACAGCCTCCTCGAAGATATTGAAAAGGATACCGTTGATTTTATCCCCAATTATGACGCGACCCTGACCGAACCGCTTCTCATGCCTACACGCTTTCCCGTGCTGCTTGCTAACGGCGCTTCGGGCATTGCGGTTGGAATGTCAACCAACATTCCCCCTCACAATCTGAATGAGCTGATCAGCGGCATCAAGGCAGTGATTAAAAATCCAGATCTTTCCTTCGAAGAATTGATAGCGCATATTCCGGGTCCGGATTTCCCAACAGCCGGCTACATCCTCGGAAGAGAGGGAATCCTGTCCGCCTATAAAACCGGCCGGGGTATCATCCACATGCGCGCGCGCACCCATATTGAAAAGGTCAAGACCTCGGACCGGGCACGCATCATCGTAACGGAAATTCCGTATCAGACCAATAAGAGCAAAATTATCGAACGGGTCGCGCGCCTGGTACAGACAAAGGTTATCGAGGGCATTTCAGATATACGGGATGAAACAGACCGGGAAGGCCTCCGTATTGTTATCGACCTCAAACGGGGAGAAACCCCTGAAATTGTTCTCAACCAACTTTTTAAACATACGCAGCTTCAAGGCTCTTTTGGTATCATTATGCTCGCGGTTTTGAACAACCAGCCAAGAATTTTCACCCTCCGTCAGCTTATTGATCTGTTTATCGCCTTTCGTCTGGAAATTATTGTCAGGCGGTGCCAGTTTGAACTGAAAAAAGCCCAGGCCCGAGCCCATCTCCTTGAAGGCTTCAAGATCATCCTGGACCACCTGGACGCGGCTATTGCCCTGATTCGCGCATCCCGCCTCCCCGCGGAAGCAAGGCAGGGACTCATGAAAAAATTCGGGCTTTCGGAAACGCAGGCTCAGGCAATTCTGGAAATGCGTCTGCAACGTCTGACTGGACTTGAGCGGGAAAAAATACTCAGTGAATACCGGGATATTATTCAGACAATTGCCCGCCTTGAGGAAATTTTGTCTAACGAAGGTCTGCGGAAGGAAATTGTTGTTGAGGAACTTGACCATATCGAAGAACTGGTTCATGATCCCAGGCGTACTGAAATTATCGCAGACCAGGGTGAAATTGGAATTGAGGATATTATCGCGGAAGAGGAGATGCTCGTAACCATTTCCTTCCGGGGCTACATCAAGCGCGTTTCCCCGCGCCTTTACAGGAGTCAGAACCGTGGGGGGAAAGGCCGCATTGGAATGAATATCAAGGATGAAGATTTCGTAACCCGGATCTTTACCGCCTCTACTCATGACTACATCCTGTTTTTTACCAACCAGGGCAGGGTTTACGCCCTGAAGGTGCATGAATTGCCGTATGTCAGCCCCACCTCGCGAGGGCGCTCAATCGTCAATCTTATCAACCTTAAAAAGGGAGAGACTGTTACCACGGCCTTTTCCCTGAAGCATTTCGAATCCTTTCCCTATGTTCTCTTTATTACGAAAAAAGGCACCGTTAAAAAAACAGCGCTGGTAGCTTACAAACACATTAACAGCAGCGGTATTCTTGCTATCAATCTCCGCGAAGACGACAGCCTTGTTAAGGTCCTCGGCGTTAATGATGATCAGCAGGTTATTGTTTGCAGCCATCTTGGAAAGGCAATACGTTTTGCTGTGAAGGATATTCGTTCCATGGGACGCGTTGCCACCGGCGTACGCGCTATTCGCCTTTCTGCCGGGGATTCAATTATCGGGATGGATATCGTACAGGAAGGGGCTACCCTGCTCACCGTCACGGAAAAGGGATATGGGAAACGAAGCGATTTTAAGGCCTATCGAACGCAGACTCGAGGGGGAAGTGGTGTTATCAATATAAAAACAACAGAGAAGGTCGGCCCCGCCGCTGGAATTCTGAAGGTAGAGGATCAGGATGGCGTCGTTCTCATCACGAGTTCAGGCAAACTTATTCGTCTTGCCGTGAAAGATATCTCTGTTATAGGGCGTAACACCCAGGGAGTGCGTCTTATTAACATCCCCGAGGGTGAAACCGTGGCCGCAATTACAAAACTTTTGGATCAATAAATGAAGAAGACTGAAAATATATCGGTTGTAGGCGGCGGAAGCTGGGGAACGGCCATCGCGTGCCATCTTGCCAGAAATGGTCATGCCGTCAGAATGTGGGTTTATGAAAAGGAGGTAGCAGACGGCATTAATACACGCCATGTAAATCCTTTTTTTCTCAGCGATGTTTCTCTTCCGGACACAATCCGCGCAACAACAGATATGGAAGAGGCCTTAACCCATACCGGATCTCTTGTGATGGTTGTTCCCTCAAATTTTTACCGGCATGTCGCGAGATCTCTTTCACCCTTTCTTTCGGATGAAACCTTCATCCTGAACGCCTCAAAAGGCATTGAGGATGAATCTCTCCGGTTGATGACACAAATTCTGGAAGAGGAACTTCCGGAAAAATTTCACCGGCGTATCGCATGTCTTTCCGGACCGAGCTTCGCACGTGAAGTTGCCGGGGAAAAATTTACTGCTGCGACTATTGCCTCCTCCCGGGAGGAGACCTCACAATTTTTTCAGCGTATTTTTAATGGACGCTTCTTTCGAACTTACATCCATCATGACCCCATCGGCGTTCAATTAGGCGGCGCCTTGAAAAATGTTATCGCGATTGCCGTTGGAATTGCTGATGGCAAGGAAATGGGGCTCAACGCGCGCGCTGCTCTTATTACACGAAGCCTCGCTGAAATAACAAGAATCGGCATGGTTATGGGTGCGGACGCGACAACATTTCTCGGACTTGCCGGCCTGGGTGATCTGGTCTTAACCTGTACGGGAAACCTCAGCAGAAACAGAACGGTTGGCCTGAAACTTGGCCAGGGAATGCGCCTTAAGACAATAACAAACGATATGAAAATGATTGCGGAGGGAATTTTAAATACCAAAAGCGCGTATGCCCTTGCAAACAAACTGAAGGTTCGCGCACCTGTTATTTCAGGGATGTATCGTATTCTTTTTAAAGATGCCTCTGTTGAAGAAATCCTTGAAACACTTCTGGCACGGGAACCAGGAAAAGAGATGGCCGGCTTAGGATAGATAGCACTTGAAATGTTATCATAAGTGTTTTATAGTGGGATATCCAGTGGGTATTCCAGAAAATCGAATAACCTTACAAAAAGGGGAAAAGTTATCAACATTTGTTGATAAATATGTGAATTACCAATGTTGACAGGGTTTCTCACTATCTTTCTAACAATACCGCACCTATTTTAAAAAATTTATGGAAGAAGGCCTCACACCCATTAAACAAATTATCCGGGAAGAAATTCACGACGAGGGCGCTTACAAAACCTGGATAGAACCTATTGCTTTCAGAGAATTTACGGGTAATACCGTTCATCTTTCCGTTCCCAACAGGTTCTTCAAGGATTGGATTCTCGAACATTACAAAGAGACCATTCAGGTATGCGCCTCACGATTTCTCCGCTCAGAAGATCTGGACATTCGTATTTTTATTGACGAGAAATCAGACTCATTCAAAAAATCCTCTCCCGTTCGCCTGCCAGATCAATCAACAACGACAGGCGTTAACCCCTTTAATACCGCTTATACCTTTGAAACATTTGTTATAGGTAAAAATAATCAGTTTGCGCAGGCCGCGTGCCAGGCAGTTGCCGCTTCTCCAGGCAAAACCTACAACCCCCTTTTTATCTACGGTGGTGTGGGTCTTGGCAAAACACATCTTCTCAATGCCATTGGCAATGAAGCTCTGACCCAGAAAACTGTATTATCTCCTGCCAATATCTCTTTCACCTCCGGAGAGGAGTTTACAAACGAGGTTATTAATGCCATCCGTTTTGACCGGATGGATAAATTCAGGGATAAATTCAGAAACGTAGATATTCTTATGATCGACGACATCCAGTTTATCGCGGGAAAAGAGGCAACACAGGCGGAGTTTTTCCATACTTTCAATGCCCTCTATGTTTCGAAAAAACAGATCGTTGTGACTTGTGACAGATTTCCAAAGGACATAAAAAATATCGAAGAACGCCTGAGATCAAGGTTTGAATGGGGCCTTATCGCGGATATCCAGCCCCCCGATATTGAAACAAAGGTCGCCATTCTAAAGAAAAAAAGTGAAAAAGAGAACATCCAGCTGACCAACGAGGTAGCAATATTTGTTGCCTCTAAAACCGGATCAAATATCCGATCCCTCGAAGGACTCCTTACAAGACTGATTGCCTTTTCTTCATTAACTGGAAAACCCATCACAATCCCCTTCGCGCGCGAAATTTTGAAAGGTATTATTAATGATACCGACAAAACAATTAACGTTGAAGATATTCAAAAGGTTGTCTGCAACCATTATGGCATCCGTGTGTCTGATATTAAATCAAAACGACGCTCAAAGGCCTTTGTAATGCCTCGTCAAATTGCCATGTATCTTAGTAGAAATCTGTGTAATATTTCATTAAGTGATATTGGGGAAAAGTTCGGGGGAAAAGATCACTCAACCGTTATCCATGCCATTAACAAAGTTGAATCCCTGCTTAAAAAAGATCCCTATCTGATAGAAACACTGGAAGAAATTAAAGGGAAAATATATGCATAACCCTGTGATACAACTGTTGGCATTTGTGGATATCTCTTCCTTTCCTGTTCCAATTTACGCAACGCCTTTTTTTTCAACATCTTTACACATTTCTTCCCCAGAAATTTACACCAGATTTCACCTGATCCATTGGACAAAAGAGACCCTTTTCAACAAAAAACACAGGCTTAATATTACGACTGTTTTAAATAAATAGCTTATAAAAAATAAAAAGAATAAAGGAGGAAATTGTGAACATCAACGTAGAACAAAAAGCTTTCTTGAAAGTCTTGAGTTACATTCAGAGTATATCGGACAAAAAAACCACTATGCCAATTCTTTCCTATTTTTTAATAGAAGCCCTGGATAATAACAAACTCAAATTTTTTGCTACCGATCTCAATGTAGGTTTAACTGTCGAGTCTGAAGCAGAAGTCCTTATACCCGGCAGTATGTTATTACCTTCTAAAAGACTTTATTCTATTGTTCATGAACTTCCTGAAAAAACAATCAATCTGGCAACGGGAAGTAAAGAGGGATGGTGCACACTAAAATGTGAAAAATCACGTTTCAAACTCCCTTTTCTTGAGATTTCTTCTTTTCCCAAAAAACCTGTTTTTCCAGAAGAAATTTCCAATACACTTCCTTCAGAGCTCCTTATGGGAATTCTTGAAAAAACATTGTTTGCCGCGGCGACCGATGAAACACGTTATAATCTCAACTGTATTTTTATTAAAAAACTTCCTGAAAAAGAGGTGACAAGGGTTGTTGCTACCGATGGACACCGCCTTGTGCAATGGGACCTTGAGGAATTAAAAGACCTCCTTATAGAAGATGCCATCATGATACCAAAACGGGGCATGATAGAGCTGAAACGTGTTTTGAATGAGGCTAGGGTTAATCTGGTAGGGTTTGATGTTAAGGATAAAAACGCCTATTTCAGAATGGACAATGTCGGGATGATTGTGCGACTTATAGACGGGAGTTATCCTGATTACCAGCAGGTTATTCCCAAGAGAAGCGGCGTTAAAATCTATGTTAACAGATGGGATTTGATAACAGGACTTAAAAGAGTTTCCCAGATTTCAAGCGATCTTGAAGAGGGAACAAAATTTTATTTCAGGCCTGGGGAAATTGAATTAACGATGGGGAATTCAAATACAGGTATTGCCCGGGAAAGGGTTAAAGTGGGCTATGATGGGTACCCGATCACATTTGCGTTTAACGGCAGATACTGTCAGGATATACTGGGTGCGTTTGAAGATGAAGAAGTAGAAATAGAACTCCTGGATGAAGATAGTCCAGGTATATTCAGAGAAAAAGATAAAGATAATATTTTCTATCTGATTATGCCAATGAAGATAGAAGAAGAGGAGGAAGATGAGCAAGCAGAATAATAATAAAGACATCTATGATGCCGGAAATATAAAGGTTCTCGAAGGCCTGGAGGCTGTTCGTAAACGGCCTGCCATGTATATCGGAAATACAGGGACAGAGGGGCTGCATCATCTTGTTTTTGAAATCGTGGATAACAGTATAGATGAGGCCCTTGCAGGGTTTTGCTCGCATGTGGAAGTTACTTTATTAACCGATAACAGTGTTCAGGTTGTTGATGACGGGCGGGGAATTCCAGTTGATATTCATCCTGTGGAGAAGGTTCCGGCGGTACAGGTTGTTATGACAAAGCTTCATGCAGGGGGGAAATTTGACAGAAAAAGCTATAAGGTTTCCGGAGGACTCCATGGGGTAGGGCTCTCTGTTGTTAACGCCTTATCAGAATATGTGGACCTGGAAATTAAAAGGGATGGTAAGGTCTTCCAGCAGCGGTATGAGTTGGGTCTTCCCGTATCACCTCTTGAGGAAACCGGAAAAACGAGACAGACTGGTACGCAGGTCATTTTCCGCCCCAATCAGGATATTTTTAAGGATATAAACTTTAGTTTTGATTTTCTCGCACAGCGATTACGGGAGCTGGCTTTTCTTAATAAAGGCCTGAAGACTTCCATAGTAGAGGAAAGTTCCGGAAAAAAACAGGAATACTTTTACAAGGGAGGCATTGCTTCATTTGTAGAGTATCTGAATCGGAATAAAACCTGCCTCCACCGGAAACCTGTTTATTTTACCGGACAAAAAAATGGTGTAGAAATTGAGGTGTCCTTTCAGTATAACGATGGATATAGTGAGACACTTTTCTCATTTGCTAATAACATCAACACCCATGAGGGCGGAACACATCTTTCTGGCTTCAAGACATCCCTGACACGGACTATTAACAGTTATGCGGATAAATCCGGGTTAACAAAAAATATTAAACTCTCCCTTTCCGGGGAAGATATGCGGGAAGGTCTGGCAGGGGTGATTAGTGTAAAGGTTCCAGAACCTCAATTTGAAGGCCAGACAAAGACAAAGCTTGGTAACAGTGAAGTTAAAGGGTATGTAGAAAGTTTTATCAATGAAAATCTCAGTACCTATTGGGAAGAAAATCCCTCTGTTGCCAAAAGCATTATCAATAAAGTTATTGGCTCGGCAAGGGCCAGAGACGCGGCACGAAAGGCGCGGGAACTGACCCGGAGAAAGGGGGCGCTTGATTCTGCTTCCCTTCCCGGAAAATTAGCGGATTGTCAGACAAAAGACCCTATTCAGGCCGAGCTCTATCTTGTAGAGGGTGATTCAGCCGGCGGCTCCGCGAAACAGGGACGGGAAAAGAGAACTCAGGCCATTTTACCGCTTAAAGGTAAAATACTGAATGTGGAAAAGGCCCGCCTGGATAAAATGCTTTCCAACGAAGAAATCAAAACCATTATCTCCGCGCTGGGAACGGGTATCGGGGAAAGTGACTTCAAGGTTGAAAAACTGAGATACCATAAAATTATTATCATGACAGATGCTGACGTCGACGGATCTCACATTCGCACATTGATTTTAACATTTTTTTACAGACAAATGCCTGAAATTGTAGAAAAGGGGCATCTTTATATCGCTCAGCCCCCCCTTTATCGCGTAAAAAAATCGAAACTTGAAGCCTATTTTTCAGATGACACGGAGTTGAACGATTTTCTGATCTCCGAAGCCGTAAAAAACTATGAAGTTATCTCTGTTTCTTCTGATAAGCGGTTTCGGAAGGACAGGCTAAAATATATCCTGAAAGAGATAAGCCGTTTTAATGAGCTTCTGGAACTCTTTAAGAGGCGACAAATATCCGAAGAACTGATTTTTGCTCTTCTCAACTACCCCGTTCTGCCGAGGAAGGATATTTTTAAGGACAAGGCCGCCATGGAAAAACTTGCGGAAAGCATCTACAAGCAAGTTCCCCTTGTATCTTTTCCTGAGGTTTTATATGATGAAGAACACGGGTTATATCAATTGCCTCTCGCAATTGTAAAAAATGGAGATGCTTCAGCCTTTACAGTTTCCTGGGAACTCATCAGCCGACCTAAATATAGAAACCTCTATAACCTCTATCAGGAAATAAGAGAACTGGAAGATCCCCCCTTCAAGGTAACAGGAGATAAAAAAGAAATTCTCGTAGAGGACCGGAATAATTTATTGAAAGAAATCCTTGAACTCCAACATGCCTCTTATAATATTCAGCGTTATAAGGGACTTGGGGAAATGAATCCAGATCAGTTATGGGAAACAACCATGAATCCGGAAAAGAGGCGCCTGTTACGGGTAAAAATTGAGGATGCCGTGGAGGCAGATGAAATTTTTACGGTTCTCATGGGAGACAGGGTTGACAAGAGGAAACAGTTTATTGAAGAAAATGCCCTTTTAGCCCAGAACATTGATGTTTAGCTCCTCATGCCCGCGTTGACAAAATGGCGAAAAGTAAATTAATCAGGTCGGCCGAAGCGATTTTCAACGCTATTCATTTAATCCTGGATGCTTAGCGATGATTATTGGTATAACGGGATCAATTGGAAGTGGTAAAAGCGAAGTCGCTGCTGTTTTTAAAAAGGAAGGCGCGGTGATTCTCGATGCCGATTTAATAGCAAAGGCCTGCCTGGAAAAGGGTGAAAAAGGCTACCAGGCTGTAATATCTGTTTTTGGTGAGGAAATAAAGGATAATAATGATTGTATTGATAAACAAAAACTGGCTTCCCTTGTCTTTTCAGACAGGGAAAAACTAAAAACGCTGAACGCGCTTGTCCATCCCATTGTACACAGCACGATAAAGAAAAGAATGGCAGAGATAAAAAATAGTAATCCGGAAACGGTTGTGGTTATTGATGCCCCGCTACTGATTGAAGCCGGATTCCATAAAATGGTGGACAAGATTATCCTGGTAACGTGCGATGAGGAAAGGGCCTTCCGGCGAGCAGCGAAAAGGATTGGCGTAACCGTCGAGGAGATTAAAAAAAGATTTTCCACACAACTTTCCTTTTCAGAAAAGAAAAAAATTTCGGATATTGTTATTTTAAACAACGGGACGGTACACCAGCTTCGGGCAAAGGCGCGTGAAGCTTACTTAAATATTACAGGCAGGGAGGAAAAACAGAGGAAATGAATTTAACAGAGATGAAACAACAAACCATTAGTAAACTTTTGAAGACAGCAAAAGAGCTGGGGATAGAAGACCCGGCATCAATGGGAAAACAGGAGCTTATTTTTACCATACTTCAGGCGAGGAGCGAGCAAAACGGGATGATTTACGCGGATGGTGTTCTTGAAACACTCCCGGACGGATTTGGATTTCTGCGGGCACCGAATGCAAACTACTATCCCGGTCCCGATGATATTTATGTGTCCCCTTCGCAAATTCGCCGATTTGGTCTGCGGACCGGTGATACCATCTACGGCCAGATACGGCCGCCAAAGGATTCAGAGCGGTATTTTGCCCTGCAGAAGGTTGAATCTGTTAACTTTGATGACCCCGCTGCCGCAAAGGAAAAAATTCTCTTTGACAACCTTACGCCGCTGTATCCGAACGAACGGTTTAAGCTGGAGGTTGACAAGGAACCTGAAAATTACAGCCTGCGGATTATGGACCTGCTGTCCCCTATTGGTAAAGGGCAACGCGGACTGATTGTTGCGCCGCCCCGAACGGGGAAAACAATGCTTCTACAGGCGATTTCAAAGGGCCTCAAATATAATCACCCGGATGTTGTTTTGATTGTCCTGCTCATTGATGAACGCCCGGAGGAAGTTACGGATATGAAGCGCTCCGTGGATGGTGAAGTCGTTAGCTCCACATTTGACGAGCCGGCGCAACGTCACGTTCAGGTAGCTGAAATTGTTATTGAAAAAGCGAAACGACTTGTGGAGCACCAGAAAGACGTTGTGATCCTTCTTGACAGTATTACCCGGCTGGCCCGCGCCTATAACACCGTGGTCCCCCCAAGCGGAAAAGTACTTTCCGGCGGCGTGGATTCCAATGCCCTTCATAAACCCAAGCGGTTTTTCGGAGCGGCGAGGAATATCGAGGACGGTGGGAGCCTTACAATTCTGGCAACGGCGCTGATTGATACGGGAAGCCGCATGGACGAGGTCATCTTCGAAGAATTTAAGGGGACAGGCAACATGGAACTCCATCTTGACCGTAAACTGATGGAGAAACGTATTTTCCCGACGATGGATATTGGAAAATCAGGAACGAGAAAAGAGGAGTTGTTAATTGATCAAGAAGCCCTTAATAGAATATGGATCTTGAGAAAAGTACTCCAGCCCATGAATGTGGTGGATTCCGTAGAATTTTTGCTGGATAAAATGAAAGGAACCAAGACAAACAAAGAATTTCTTGAGGCTATGAGTCAATAGCTGCAAGTCAAGTGTTACAAGACAACTTCTCTGTAAAAAACAGCGATTTGAAGAACAGACTCCGATTTAGAGAATTGGCGGTCAATGATTTCGAGACCAACCGTTTTCAAATGTTCCTTTGCCCAGGTGTTATAAAGCTGTTCAAGAGCTTCTTCCGATTCAGCTTTTAGAATGCGAACTTTTTCTGACGTTGCCATCTCTACCTCCTGTCTGTGTAATGTATAATAGCGCGCGGGGGCTGGAAAGGCAAGATGTTGAGGGGCATCTCCCCTCTTGAACCAACAGGGTCCCTGTGCTATTTAAAAAAGCGACGAAAAGGAAATTACCCATGAAAACTGATGACTTAATTTTAATTCACGCGCCTTCTATCTATGATTTCAGGAAGCTACCCATTATGCATGGTCCTATTAGTGATGTGGTTCCTTCAACACCCGTATTCGAGATGTACCCCATAGGATTTGCCAGTTTATCTGAGTATCTCGAGAGAAAGGGCTTCAAGGTCAGAATCATTAATATAGCCTTGAAAATGATTAAAGACCCTTCTTTTGATGTAGAGAAACTGATCAGGAAACTCCACCCGCGTGCCTTCGGATTTGATCTGCATTGGATGCCGCATGTTCAGGGAAGCTTAGCACTGGCTGAAATAGCGAAAAAATATCATCCGGATACCCCGGTTCTTTTCGGAGGGCTTTCCGCAACCTATTATCATGAAGATCTGATACAAAACTATCCCTTTATTGACTATGTCATCCGGGGAGACTCTACGGAAGAACCCATGTGCGGGTTGCTTCAGTCGATACGTGACCATCGTCTCCCAGAGGAGATTCCCAACCTTACGTGGCGAGAGAAGGGTGAGAAAAAGGTCAATCCCCTTTCCTACGTGCCGGAGACGATGAATCATATCGCTATCGATTACGGGCATATTATGAAAAAGGTTGTGAAATACAGGGATATGACAGGGTATGTCCCCTTTACAAACTGGCTTGAATATCCGGTGACAGCGGTATTTACCTGCCGCGGGTGTTCCTTTAACTGTCGAACCTGCGGCGGGTCCGCCTATGCCTTCGCAAATTACGCCGGCAGGCGCAGGCCCGCTTTTCGGGATCCCCGTCTTCTTGCCGAGGATATCTTCAGGGTATGTAATTATTTGAACGCCCCTGTTATGATTATTGGAGATATCTTTCAGGCGGGAGAAGACTATGGCAGGACGCTGCTGGCCACGCTTAAAAAGAAACACTTAAAGAATCATATCGCCTTTGAATTTTTTACCCCTCCGGCACGCGATAAAATTGCTTTAATCGCGGAAAGTGTCGAAAATTTTAATTTTGAAATATCTGCCGAGTCTCATGATGAAAAGGTGCGTCGCGCCTTTGGCAGGCATTATGACAATAATGCCCTGGAACAGATGATAGAAGATTCCCTGGAACTGGGATGCCAGCGGTTTGACCTCTTTTTTATGACAGGGCTATCGTATCAGACCTATCAGTCGGTACTGGATACGGTTGATTACAGCCGGGGTCTTTTGGAGACATTCGGCGCATCGAAGCGCCTTTACCCCTTTATTTCACCCCTTGCGCCCTTTCTCGACCCGGGAAGCGAGGTATTTGAAAATCCTGAAAAATTCGGGTATCGTTTCTTCTGCCGTACCGTGGAGGATCACCGACAGGCGATGTTATCTCCAAGCTGGCAGTACATTTTGAATTATGAAACAGCGTGGATGACGCGCAGAGAGATTGTTTACAGCACCTATGAGGCGGGCTTAAGACTGAATCGCTTGAAGAAGGAATATGGATTGATTGCTGATAAAATAGCGGATGAGACAGATACACGGATTAAAGAAGCCGTGGCGCTTATGCACCGGATAGATGAAATCGTCGATGAAGGCAGCCGGCAGGGGAAAACCGTTTCTCTTTTTGACCTTAAAGACAAGATGGATGGCCTGAATATATCCACTGTTTGTTTCAAGAAAGAACTGGAATGGCCCACGCATTTTGTCCGAATGAATTTTCTGAAGATTCTCAAAACAATACTGTTTCCTTCAAAACCAAATATTTTACCAGAGGCGGAAAAATGAGTCCTGACCGGTTTCAGGCGTTTTTTAGAAAGATTCCGAAGGTGGATGATTTGTTAAACCACCCCGGGCTTAAGAAAACCGAGGGTCGTTACCCGCGCCACGCGGTCGTCAAGGCCATTCGGGGTGTCCTTGATGAAATACGGGGAGAAATTGGCAAAGAAAAGGCCGCCCCTGCCCTCGAGGTGCTGCTCGACACGGAGGCGATTGTGGATAAGGTTAAAGCGTCCCTGGAACGGGGGGCAACTTATCACTTTAAACGCGTTATTAACGCGACGGGTATCGTGATTCACACGAACCTGGGACGTTCCCTGCTGTGCGAGGAGGCCCTGAAACGTATTCTCGCGGTCTCAGAGCGTTACAGCAACCTTGAGTATAATATTGGAGAAGGGAAAAGAGGCATCCGCTATGCCCATGTGGAAGATCTGCTTTGTGAATTAACGGGGGCGGAGGCCGCGCTGGTTGTTAACAACAACGCAGGCGCGGTGTTAATAACTTTGAACAGCCTTGCCGCGCAAAAGGAGGTGCCTGTTTCAAGAGGAGAACTGATTGAAATAGGCGGCGCCTTTCGTATTCCGGATGTGATGAGCTGGAGCGGCGCTATCCTGAAAGAGGTGGGCACGACCAATAAAACACACCTTTATGATTATGAAAGGGCAATCAGTGAACAGACAGGTCTTCTTATGAAGGTTCACACCAGCAATTTCAGACTTGTCGGATTTGTGGAACAGGTCCCGGGAAAAAAAATCGCTGACCTCGCACACGCCTCAGGGATTCCCGCAATCGTGGACCTCGGGAGCGGGAATCTGCTGGATTTCAGCCGATTTCAGCTGCCTGCTGAGCCTACAGTACAGGCGGTTTTGAAAGAGGGGATGGATGTGGTTACCTTCAGCGGAGATAAGCTCCTTGGTGGACCACAGGCGGGAATTATTCTTGGGAAACGGGCGTATATCCATAAAATACAGCAAAATCCCCTGAACCGGGCGCTTCGAATTGATAAATTCACCCTTGCGGCCCTCGAAGCAACCCTTAAATTTTATGAGGATCCCTATCTCGCGGCCACGGTTATCCCAACCTTGAAGATGATAACCCAGACACCAGAGCAGCTTAAACGAAGAGCGGTTAATTTAAGGCGGCGCCTGGCCCGTTTGGTCCCTGGAATATTTCACTTTAAGGTTGTTGCCTCGTTTTCAAAAGCGGGGGGAGGTGCCCTGCCCGAAGAAGGATTGCCGACGTATTGCGTCGCTGTTTTTTCCGATACGATGTCAGCAACCCGGCTGGAAAAATTTCTGCGAAAAGCTGACCCGCCGGTGATTGCAAGAATTGAGGATGACAGGGTTCTTCTGGATGTTCGGACGCTCCTTGAAGGGGATGCCGGAGATTTGGTGACAGCCCTTTTAAAAATTGCCCATGAGGATTAAATTTTTTTTTATTCTTCTTTTTACAATTACCTGTCTGTCTGTCTGTCCCGGCCCCGCGTCTGCCCGCTCCAGGCGCTACAGGCTGCATGCCGGACCCGGCATGAAATTCAAGGTTATCGGGTGGGTAAGGCGGGGAGATAAGGTTAAGGTTCTGAAGGAAGCCTCTGGATGGATTTTCTTGCGGCTTGCCAATGGCAAGACCGGCTGGATTTCCCAGAGAATTTTTCGTAGCCAATGGAAAAAAAAGGTGGGGAAAAAAGAGGGACCGCGCGTTAAAGTTATTCTCAAGTTTCAGAATACACCCGAAAATTATATAGATATTTTTAAAAAAGCGCTTCCAGAACTGGAAAAAAGGATGGAGCCAGTAGGAGATAATCCCGTGGAAATTGTGGTCTCTCTTATCCCGCGTCTTCAATCTTGCCGCCTTTTTATGATGATAGACTTCAACCCTGCCTTTTACCGCCATGCGAGAAAGCGCTTTGCAAAACCGGGGAATATTGATTTAATGCCTTTTAACAATTGCTTATGGGCCATGCACGCTTATAAGCGTAAACTCATACAGGCCCTTCAAAAAAATTCCCCTGCCTGTTCATTTGTAAAACGGCTGGCTATCAATATCGTTCTGAAAAAACTGAATGGCGATAAGATTATTCTTCAGGCAAAAGAAGATGGCGTCTATATTTATTTCTGCCCCTTTTTGCTTTTTGAAAAAGCCGACGGAGGCTGTTTTAAAATAAAATCGGAAGATCCCAGGAAAGTTAGCATGTTCTCCGCTTTTCAGCTCCCGTATCCCAGCACACCTGATTCGAAAACTGCCGAGGCAACACATGGCATAAGTAGATTTTTCGGTATCCGGCCATGAATCGGGTTGTAAGAAAACTCCCCGAAGGGCAGGATCCCCTCCGGGTGGATCAATACCTTGCTCTTCAGGAAAAGATAGAATCCCGGGGGGAAGCGCAGCGGCTGATAAGGCAGGGACAGGTTTTTCTTAATGGTAAACCCGTTAAACCCGCGACCAGACTTGTGCCGGGGGGCGTGTTAATGTATGAATTGCCTGACGTCGAAGAAACGCTTTGCGCCCGGCCGCAACAGATTCCCCTTGATGTTCTGTATGAGGATGATGACCTCATTGTGGTTAACAAGCCCCCGGGCCTTGTTGTTCATCCCGCGCCGGGGCACCCGGATGGAACGCTCGTAAACGCCCTCTTGTTTCATGCGGGCCGGCTGGCCCCGGCAGGGGGGGGACGACGGCCCGGCATTGTACATCGCCTTGACAAGGGAACATCCGGTGTCATTATCGCGGCGAAAACAAATCAGGCATTTTTTCCGCTTGTGAGACAGTTTCAGAAACGGGAAATTGAGAAGGTTTACCTTGCCATGGTTTACGGAAACCTGGAAGGTTCCCGTGGCGTTATTGAACACGCCATCACGAGGAATATGAGAAACCGTAAAAAAATGGCGATTACACGGGTCGCGGGCAGTGGAAGACCCGCAGTCACGCAATGGAAGCTGAAAAAGGCTTATCCCGGCCTGTCTTTTCTCGCGCTTTATCCAAAAACCGGCCGGACCCATCAATTGCGAGTACACCTGTCATATCTGGGACATCCTATTGTCGGGGACCCGGTTTATGGGAGAAAACGCCTGCCCACAACGGGAAAACTGGCCTTGCTGTCAAAGGAAATAAAGAGCGTCGGAAGACAGGCCCTTCATGCGTGGCGCGTTACCTTTGCGCATCCGGTATCGCAAAAACCCCTGACGGTGACGGCGCCATGCCCGGATGACTTGAAGCAATTGCGTGCGAGAATAGAAGAAAATTTTCTAAAAGAGGTCCCGTAAGTGACATTTTTAACCTCCCCGCTGATAGAGGCCCTGCCGCATGTTTTTCATGGATTTGGTATGCGTGATGGCGAAGTGCCCGGCGGAATAGTGTTGCCTTCTCAGGTTCACAAAACAACAATTGCGTATCTTGAGGCATCGCCTCCGCGTGACTGGCACGAAGAGGCGGACGCGGTTATCACAACGGTTTCGAACCTTCCCATAGGCATCAGAACAGCAGATTGTCTTCCCATTCTTCTTACGGATAAAGCGGGAACATTCGTGGGGGTTGTCCACGCGGGATGGCGGGGAACGGCGCTTGGAATCCTCTCAAAGGTGCTGGCGTTTTTAAGTGGCCGTCTGAAGATTCAGGGTGGGGATATTTTCATTGCTATCGGTCCTGGTATCGGGGCGTGCTGCCTCGAAGTGGATATCCCGGTTCGGGAACAGTTTAAAAAAAACGGGCAGGGAGAGGCATGGGACCTTTACGCGCGTTCTGGACGCGCGGGACACTGGCAGCTCGACATTAAAGCCATCAACCAGCATCAAGCCCTGCTGGCGGGTGTGCAGCAAACCCGAATTGATGTCCTTCCCTATTGCAGCAGCTGTGATCGTGACTACTTCTATTCATACCGGCAAGAAGGGCTTGCCGCGGGTCGGCAGGTGAGTTATATTATGTTAAAATAAAAAGGAAAAGGTGTAAGTTGTGTTTATTCTTGCTAATCTGATTGTCGCGGTGGCAAAAATTCTGTCCATTGTCCTGTCTATTTATATGTGGGTTATTATCATCCAGGCCATCCTGTCCTGGGTCAATCCCGATCCCTTTAATCCGATTGTGAGGATTTTATATCAGGTGACCGAACCGGTTTTGTCTCGCCTCAGAAGGATCCTGCCCCTCCAATTCGGGGGAATGGATTTTACCCCGTTTGTCCTCGTGCTGGTCATTATTTTCCTGCAACAGTTTCTGGTCAATTCCCTTGTGGAACTGGCCGTGCATCTAAAGTAACGGTTAATCTTTTCAAACGTGAATTATTCTTTTCAAACGCGTGTTCAACCTGGAAGTTCCAAAAATGAAGTAACCCCTTATGAGGGTGGCGTCAAGGTACGCGTTCAGGCACCGGCTGTGGAAGGAAAAGCCAATAAGGCCTGTATTCAGTTTCTTTCCAAGTTACTGAAGATTCCGAAACGGCGTCTTAAAATTACCCGGGGAGAACACGCGCGGCAAAAAGAAATAACCATTTTGGAAACAGATAGGGCGGAGCTGAAGAGAATTAAAGAGGTCCTTGGGTTGTTGAAACCCTGATAGAGCCTGATATCTTTGCGGAAGTTTAATGCCCGCCGACAATCATTTTTCATACGGTGAGCCCTCTTATTCCCGGGCCCCCCGGATAGCAACAATCCCCAGTATAAAAAAGACGATTCCACAGGCAAAGACGCTCCCTGTTGCGATCCACGGCATGGGATGACCCAGGGCTGATGCCCGGATGGCCTTCGTGGCAGGGCTTAGGGGGAGAAGCTGTATAAACCCTGCGGCCCAGCCAGGCAGGGCCTTCAGGGAGAAAACCGTCCCGCACAGAAATGCCATAGGGGTAATGATAAAATTGTTGAGCATCGACTGGTCCGCGTGGGAACGCACCAGCATTGAGGTAATGATTGCAAGAGAGCTGAAGGTAAAGGTGTTTCCCAGAATGGCTAAGAAAAGGAATACATTCAAGTGAATTTTTACATGGAACAGGAAGGCTAAAATGATAATAATGAAACTCGCGAAAAATCCCCGCAGGATACCCCCGAGGACCTCTCCTGAGGCAATCGCAAGGTTTGAGACGGGAGCCGCCTGAAATTCCTCGAAAATGTGCCAGTAGAACCGGGCAATGTTGATTTCACTTGAAATAGCAAAACTCCGGCTCATGCTGCTCATGGCAATCAGTCCCGGAAGCAGAAAGGAGATATAGGGGACCCCTTCTACCGTCATTTTGTGGCCCAGGCCCCATCCAAAAGCGATAAGGTAAAGCAGGGGTGTGACGGAAAAAGATATCAACATCTTAAAGAAGCGCTTCCGAATAATCATGATTTCCCGGGAAAAAATACCCAAAAACCCTCTCATGCTGTTACCCTTCTCCCGGTTAGTTTAACGAAAACATCCTCCAGATTCGCATCTCGCAGGGTCGCCGTTTCCCGGCGGGATGCCGCGAACGTCCCGGCGGCACGCCTGTCCTGAAAGAAATGACTTTGAAGCCCCGTGTCCCCATAGACATCGACCACAACCTTGCCAGCAGCGGCAATCAGGGCTGTCGGTTTATCGAGGGCAATGAGCGCGCCCTGGTCGAGAATGCCAACGCGGTCACACAGGGTTTCAGCCTCTTCAATGTAGTGCGTGGTGAGAAAAATCGTGGCACCTTCTTTATTAATACGCTTCAGAAGGCCCCAGAGGTTTCTCCGGCCACTGGCATCCAGCCCCACGGTGGGCTCGTCCATAAAGAGAACCGCCGGGGTATGTAAAAGAGCCCGTGCAATCATGAGCCGTCGTTTCATCCCTCCGGAGAAGGCCCTGACGGCCCTGCGCGCGTGAGGCAAAAGACCAACGAAGTCAAGCCATTTTTCTGTCTGTTCTTTGATAACGGACCGCGACATTCCATAGAGAAGGCCGTGAATCATAAGATTTTCCCTGGCGCTCAGTTCCATATCAAGATTAATCGCCTGCGGAACGACCCCCGTAAGCTTTTTGGCTTCAAGAGGGGTTGCTATAATATCGCAACCCCCGATTCGGGCCGTCCCGCTGCTGGGTTTCGCGAGAGAAGTCAGTATTTTGACCGTCGTTGTTTTCCCTGCGCCGTTTGGTCCGAGATACCCGAAAAACTCTCCCGCTTTGATGTGCAGGGTAAGCCGGGTTAGGGCCGTTATTTTTTTATATTTTTTTGTTAGATTTTCAATTTCAATCACAAGACGGTTTCCTCAGTATTTAATGGGGGATATCTTATCACACATGGTGATTTTAATTAAGGATGAAAGGGCAAACTAATGGACAAACCTGAATCCCAGGCTGTAGTTAAAGGTTGCCGTGATATTAAGGCGTGATGTTTTCAAGCGATCCGGAATCGGGTTAAAGGGGGCTGCGTCTTTTACCGCCCGGAGGGCCTCGTTGTCCAGCAGCTGATATCCTGAGGAGTCGAGGAGATAGACGCCCTTGAGGGTTCCGTCTTTGAGAATGATAAATCTAAGCCGGAGGGAGCCTTCCTGATTTCTCATGGCGGCGAGCCGGGGATATTCCCAGACAAGCTCTATTTTCTTCTTAATATGGGAAAAATAGGAGATATACTTAAATTCCCTGGTATTGAGTGAAATGGAATTCCCCTTGTTTATATCTTTCGGGTAAGTACTTGAAAATTTTCTTTCGATTTGATGGAGGGTTTTTGCCGAGGGGAAGAGGTTTTTGGGTTTCGGTGACAGCGGTGTCATGCCAGGTCTTTTTTCTCCCTGTCTTGGCAGGGAAGCAGCGGGGGGTTGGGGGGCAGGCGCGGGCTTCTTCGTGGGTTGTGGCGCGGGAGAGGGTTTTATGGGTTTGGGGTAAGCCCTGGCAATCTTAACAGGGGATTTTTTGGGTGTGGAAAGAATGTGTTTTTCCGCCCGTTTTTTGCGTTTGGGTCTTTTGGCCCTGACCTTTTTTTTGGCAGGCGGGGCCTTTTTCTCGTGAGCGGGGACCTTTGGCCGCGGGGCGATGGTGACGGCTTCCTTCTTCTCTTCGGGCCTTATCGGCGCGGCTTTTTTGAGGGGTGGTGGTGCGGTTGGAACGGGCAGGACAGGTAATTTGCTGCCCTTTATCATGGGTTTGTCCTCGGGCCGTGTTTCTTTTTTAACAGTTCTGTTTTTTTCTCCCAGAACCGTGGCCTTTTTGGGTGCTTTTTCCTCTCCCTTTGAGGGCTCTTCAAGGAGCTTGACGGAGATGGGTTTTTCTTTCTTAACCGCTTGTTTGGGCAGTTTAGGGTATAAATAAAAGAGGAGGAAGTGCAATAAAAAAGAAACGATAAGGAAGATAATAATGGGGCCTTTCCCGGGCCCTTTTTCCTCCTCAATCAGGAATCCCTCTTCTTGATTAAGCGGGGCAAAAAAACTGAATGGTTCTTTTTTAGGCGGTTTCATTCGGCCCAACTTTCGCGACGCGTGTAAAGCGGGCGCTGTATCTTTCGCCTGTCAGTGCCCGTGTAATGCATGGAGGCAGGCTTCAAAGACAGACCATAAGGTCGTTTCATGTTTCAGCTATAGTTTTTATACCCTGAATGGGTCGAAGGGGCCTGGCCTGATTTGTCAGAGAATTTCAGGGGGGAGATGATTGAAACACACACACCCGTTTTGAAATTTCTTCCATGATTGTATGACATGGCCGTTTACCTTGCAAGTTTGACAAGATTGCCAATCTGGAATGCTTCCCCGAGGATCGGCCGGGTGATAGCCGCGTTGACACCAAAAAAATCAAGAACTTGCAGACGCCCCTTGAAATGACCCGGTTCACGCCCAATAAATTCTCCTGTTAGTTCATTAAAAATTTTCTTGCCCGGTTTGGTATAGACGTTCAGCAGGTCGCCGGCAATGAGCCCGCTGTCTCTTCCCCCCTGGATGAAAATTCTTTTTCCATCAATTTTCACGATATGGGTAAACCACTCTATTTTGCTCAATGTAGCAAGGAGTGCGGAAATGACCCTTGCCGCGCCTTTTCTTAAGACATTTTCCTCGGCCTCTGCCGGTGTGGTGCTTGCGGTAAACTCGTCAGGCGAGAGGATTATTTTCGATTGTAAGAGCCTGAGGCCGGACATTCCGTCATAAAGGCTGCTTTCCAGCGCCAGCGCTGCGCTGTAACTTTCTTTGCCTGCGGTTATCTGATGAATGATTTCAAGCCGTTTGAGTTTTATCCCGACAAATGCCTGTATTCCGAGGGATGTCCCTGCTTTTGCCAGCGTTGCCTCTTGTGGCGCATCACCCGTGATGTTGTTTTTAGTGAAAAAGGGTTTAAGGCGTGCCGCGCTTTCAAGTTCTCCCTGCCCTGTTTTAAAGAGGGCGCTGGAGAGGGCCCTGACAAATGTTTTTTTCTTTTCACCCGTTAATGAAGCTGTCTGGTCCTTGATGGCTAAAAGGCCGATTTTCTTTTTGATAACCCTGTTCGCGGGGACGACAATACTGGCCCCGCCACCGGGAAATGAGCCAGGCGATTTAATCTGTCTTTCAAGTTTTGCTATTTTCCTTTCCAGGTATTTCGTCTTGATTCTGACGTCTTCCCCCATAACGCGCTCTCCAAGGAGGGGTTGATACTGTGATTTGGGGACATAGACATATTCCTTCTCGCCGCGCATGACGCCAAAAAGGGGATTCAGGACCTTGACATAATCCTGACCGCTTTCCGTGATGATTTCCTGCTCTTTTGTGGTTTTGTTTTTTGAATCATTCCCAAAACAGGATATTGTGGTTACAAGGAAAAAACATAACAGGAGCAACCGTGCCAGTTTTTGAAACCGTTTCATAAAATCTCCTTTAGATTGATAAAAAAACTTTCTCATAATTTATCGGCAGTGTCAAGAAAGGGGCCTTGTCAGAAACCTTAAAAGTTTTTTTTCGTCAATGGAGAAGACTTGAGTCCGGGTGTTCGCTTGCCTTTTATGGGGGTCTTCTGTAAATTAAGGGGAATGAATGAGGAAAAAATTATACTGGAAAAATACCGTGAAGAAGTTTCTTTGCGCAGGGTCGATGGAGAAATTGTCAGGACGTGGTTTGAGGTTCGTGTCCATCCCCTTACGGGAGAACTTTCCCGCGTCATTCATGTCCCGTTAAGACGCCAGATGAAGCTGCCGGATCTTGTGGAGATGGCCGAAAAGACGCGTGACACGTGTCCCTTTTGCCCCGAACAACTGGCGGAAAAAGCACCCAGATTTTCCCGTGATTTGCTGAATGAGGGGATGTTGCGGCGCGGAAAGGCCGTGTTAATTCCCAATTTGTATCCTTATGATCGTTATTGCGCCCTTATTATTCTCTCTGAGGCCCATTATGTCCCGATTGAAAACTGGGAGACAGTTGCCATAGAGGATGGCATGATTTTAGCGCGGCAGTTTTTGAACAGGGTCATGGCGGTGGACGCGGGAACGCGCGCGTTTGCCATGAATTGGAATTACGCCCCCCATGCCGGCAGTAGCATCCTCCATCCTCACATTCAGCTTTCCGCCGGCGCATTTGCCTCCAACCGCGCGCGGCGTCTCATGATGGCTTCCCGGGAGGCGATGATGCGCGGGAGGGATAACATGGCGGCCTGGATGGGAAAGGAAAAAGAGGAGAAAACACGATGGGGTGGAGATATCGGCCCCTGGCAGATGACCCTTGCCTTTGCCCCGAGAGGGCGGTTTTTTGAACTGAATCTGATTCATGAATCCCCCGGTTGTTTCGCGGGACTTTCGGATCCCGCCCTTCAACACCTCGCAACAGGGGTGGCGGATGCGTTTCGCTTTATCCGGAAAATGGGGTTTGTCAGTATGAATCTTTCCCTTTTTTCTCCCCTGCGGGAGGCCGGCCTGTTTCACCCGATGGTGTCTATCAGCCCCAGGGCCTGCGTGGGACCTTACCAGATGAGTGATATCAGTTTTCAGATGTTGATTGACGAGTTTTTTACGCTCTACCTGCCGGAGGATGTGGCGGAAAAATTTCGGAACGCAAAAGGGGTAGCCTCCGGGGCCGAATAGGAGAAAGGCGCTCGTGAATTACCGGGAAACGTTAAGAAAGGCCGGGGAAAGGTTTTTCTCTCGCGGGAAAGCCGGTAAACCTTTTAGCCACGGCCGGTGTCTTAGGTAATTATGCGGAAGACAATAATACTGGAAGGAGCTTGCCGGGGGATAAAGATTTTTTTTGTCCTGGCGCTGATCGTGATGGCGGGGAATGTATGGGTTCCATCCGCTTCGGGGGCATCGAAACTCTCTCTGAAGATGTGCGTAAAACAGGCCCTTTTGAATAATAACGCGCTTCGCGCCTACGACTTGGAACGCCGGGCGGTGGCTATGGAAGTCAAGCAGGCCCTGGCGCCCTTCTATCCCGCCCTGTCCTTTGGAACCTCCTTTAACCGGTCGGATACGGAGGACACGCCACGAAATGACAGCGCGGATCTTAACCTGAGGGCGTCCTACACGCTTTTCCGGGGGGGCGGCGACTGGTCTGAGCTCAAGGCCAGAAAGCACGCCTATCAGGCCTCGGATTATGACCTTCAGGAAGAAAGTCTGAGGGTGATTGCCCTGGTTCAGGCAACCTACTTTGCGATTCTCTCCCTTCAAAACCGCATGGCTGTTCTAAAAAAATCGGTCGAAGCGGCGGCCCTGCACGAGACCGCTGCCAGGAAGCGGGTCGAAGCGGGCCTGGCGCCGTTAAGTGATCACCTGCGGGCACAGGTGGACCTCTCCAATGCGCGGGTTGATTTGATTCAGGAAGACCGTAACGCGAAGACCCTCAAACACACCTTGTCTGTCCTGATGGGGCAATCTCCGTTAGGCCCTCTGGAGATTGAGAAAAGGCAGGTTATGAATAAGGTGGAGAATCGCCCCCTTGGGACGTTGTTTGCCATGGCGAAAAAAAACCGGCCCGTCCTCAAGTCGTATCGGCAGCAGGTCCTTGAGCTGCAATGGAAAGAGAAGTCTGTGAAGGCGGAATTTTTCCCCACCCTCGAAACCTATGCTGAAACAGGCCGGAATGGAAGCCATTATTTGCCGGACGAAGACTACTGGCAAGCTGGCATTACCTTGAGTTATCCGATCTTTTCGGGATTTTCCACACGGTATGCCGCGGCCACGACCCGGGCGAGGCTGGAGGCGAAGCAATGGTCCTACAGGGAAAAGATCCTGCAGGTTCAAAAGGAAATAGCCGATGCCTATGAACAGCTCAAAGCGGATGAAAAAGTGATTGATGCGCGGGAGGTTCTCCTTAAGAGTGCCCTTGAAAACGGAAAAGTCGCGCAGCGCCGCTACAAGGCAGGTGTCGGGTCGATCGTGGAACTGACGGATGCCCGTGTTGCCGCGACCAATGCGGCCATAGGTCTTGAGAACGCGAAGTTGACGGTTCGGGGAGATGAAATCGAGTTGAAACGGGTAACGGGGTGGTTTGTTCCCATGATTAAAGCGATAAGGGGTAAAGAGAATGTGGCGAAAACAGAGCCGTAGCTTTTTTTTCAGTTTCCTGATGATTCTTTCGGTTGTTGGCACGGGCTATGGCTTCGGAATTAGTAAAAGCAAGCCCCTCCCTCTGAAGTGGGCAAAGGCAACCAGGGGAATGATCCGGCAGACCATAATAACAACAGGGGTTGTGCGGCCTGAAGACGGGGCGCAGATCAAGGTGGGAAGCCGTGTTTCCGGGAAGATTGAAAAATTGTTTGTCAAGGTAGGAGACAAAGTCAGGCCCGGCGACCCCATCGCGGTGATTGAGCATAATGATCTCCTGGTGAAGGTTGCCGAAAAAAAGGCGGCGCACGAAGTCATGCGGGAAACATTAAGGGCGCTTCTGGCCCAGCGGCCGCTCGAGATTGCGCGGCAGAAAGAGGAAATCGCGGAAGTCAAGGCCCAGTTAGACCAGGCCCGGACAAGCTGGCAGCGATATCAGGAACTCCTGCCGGAAAAGCTCATTGCCCGGGAGGACGTGGACCTGAAGCACAAGGAGGTCCTTGTCTTTCAATCACGCCTTGCCGCCGCGAAATCGCAACTGAACTACATGGAAAGAAAATTCAGGGATGACAAGCAAATTCTCAAGGCAAAGTTAAGTCAATCCGCCGCACAGGTCAAACTGGCAAAGATTAATCTCAGTTACGCCTTTATCAAATCTCCGATTGATGGGACGGTGGCGAAGATTTCCACGCCCGAGGGGGAAACGGTCGCGGCCCAGTTGTCTTCCCCGACTTTTGTGTGGATTATCAATCTCGACAAACTCTGGGTCAGTACCTATGTGGACGAGACGGACATTGGAAAGGTCCATAAGGAGCAGCCTGTTATCTTCCACGTGGATGCCTTTCCCGGCATGTCCCTGCATGGCGTGGTCAAGGAAATTTATCCGAAGGCGGAGATCCGGGACAATATGGTCACCTACGATGTCATTGTCAGGATTACAGATCTTCCGGAAAAACGGCGGCTTTTAAGGCCCGAGATGACCGCTTATACAACCATCGTTGTGAAAGAAAGGAAAAATGCCATTCAGGTCCCGGTGCAGGCGGTTAAGACCATCAAGGGGAAAAGCGTGGTTTTTATTAAGGGGGCAAAAGGAATTGAGAAGCGAGAGGTTTCGGCAGGCTGGACGGATGGCGGAAAGGTAGAAATACGCGAGGGATTGAAGCCGGGGCAGACGGTCCTGATTCAGGGGTTTAGCCGGGAACTTTTGAAGCCATGACTCCTGTTATTTCCCTCGATTCTCTCACAAAGCACTATAAAAGCGGAAAGATTGTAACCGAGGTTTTAAAAGAGATTACCTTTTCGGTTTTTCCCGGTGAACTTGTGGCCATTATGGGGCCTTCCGGCGCGGGCAAAAGTACCCTTCTCTATATTCTGGGGTGTCTGGCCCGACCCACTTCAGGGGTGTATCAGCTGGATGGCGTGGCGGTGGGAGACCTCTCGGACGAAGGCCTCTCGCGATTGAGGAATACAAAACTTGGGTTCGTTTTCCAGTCTTTTCATCTGATTCCGCAATATACAGCCCTGGAGAATGTCCTGCTCCCCACCGTTTACCGAAAAGGGGGAAAAAAAGAGAAAAAACGGGAGTCCCTTCGCGCGAAAGATATTCTTGACATGGTGGGCCTGGGGGAACGGTTTCATTATCTTCCCGGCGAACTTTCAGGAGGGCAGAAACAGCGGGTTGCCATTGCCCGCGCCCTGATGAACGATCCCGAGGTTATTCTCGCGGATGAACCCACGGGGAATCTGGACAGTAAACAATCGGATGAGATTGTCCGCCTCCTCAAGGAACTGAATGGGAGGGGGCGGACGATTGTCCTCGTAACCCATGATCCGGAGGTCGGTCAGCAGGCCCGCCGCCTGATTACCATCAGGGACGGCAAGATTTATTCCGACGCGCCATGTTCCTGAATAATATAAAATTATCTCTCCGGGACAGCCTGAAACATCCCCTTTTTACCCTCCTGATGATGACAGGCGTGGTGGTCAGTATCTTTTCCATGACAACAATTGTGGCCGTCGGGGATGGAACAAAGGCGGAAATCATAAATGCCCTCAGGGGGTTTGGTTTTGGAGGAGATGTCTTGATGGTTGCCGCGGGAGGAGGACGCATTTTCCGGCATCGCCCTTCCGCCGTGAAGACCTTGAAACCCGCGGATGCGGAGGCTCTGAAACAGTTTCCTTTCGTAAAAGCCGTGGCGCCACGGCAGGGGATACGACGCTACCCCGTCCACTTCATGGGTCGCTCATTTAAGACGCGTATCCTCGGGGTTACCCCCGCTTATCTTGAAGTCAGCAATTTTCAGGTTGACATGGGCCGGGCCATGGATGGAAGAGATATGCGGGATCATCGAAAGGTTTGCCTTCTCGGCAGGACGGTGGCAGAGGAACTCTTTCCCGGTAACCGAGCCGCCGCGCTGGGGCAGTTTATTCAGATTGGTAAGTTCTTCTTCAGGATAAAGGGGATCCTCGCGGAAAAAGGGCAACTTGGGCGCTTTGACATGGATGACAGAGTTCTGATTCCCCTCTCCACGGCGTCTGTCCTTTTTATACGGGACACCTATGTCCATGCCATCAGTGTAAAGCTGAGGGACGCCGCCAAAATTGGAATCTACCAGGAGAAAGTGAAGGCCTTTATTCGGAAACGTCATCACCTGACACCGGATCAGCCCGATGATTTTCGCGTGGTTTCCTCTGTTGATGTCGTGCAGTTTGTGAACCGCTCATCGCGGGAGCTCACAGCCCTGCTTATTCGCATCATGATTATTTCCCTGCTCGTCAGCGGTATTATTATTACAAATGTCATGCTGGCCTCTGTATCTGAGCGGCGGGTGGAAATTGGCATCAAACGCGCGCTGGGGGCGTCACGTCGGGATATCCTGGTTCAGTTTCTCTTCGAAGCCATATGGCTTTCGCTTATTGGAAGCCTGGCGGGGGTGTGTGCCGGGGCAGCGACGGTTTATTTTCTTAGAAACACCATTCCCGCAGCCATTACGCTCCGGCCCTTTCTGATGGCCATCGGCTTCGGGCTTCTCGTGGGGGTGGTTTCAGGCGCCTTTCCCGCTTGGCGGGCGGGGCAGGTTGATCCCATACGGGCCATTCTCGGGGGACGGTCATGAGGCGGTTTCGCGGACGTGCCTTTCGGTCGGTTCTGGCAGTTCTCGGGCTTATCGTGGGGGTTGCCTCGGTCATGGGCATGACAACGCTGGGGCGTCTTCAGGAACAGAAACTCTACCGGGAGATGGAGAAGATGTCGGTAAACACCCTCATGGTGGTTCCGGGCAGCATCGCCCCGCGTGTCTTTCGCCCCAAGATCAGCGGGACCTTCAAAACCCTGACGCCGGAGGATGCGGCGGCAATCAGGCGACAGATTCTCCATGTCAGGCGGGTAACTGCCACGGAATATAAAAGCATAACCGTGAAAATGGGGGACAAGGCCGCTTCAACGACCCTGGCGGGCGTGGATACGTTCTACTTCCCCGTTAAACACCTTGCCCTTGCTTGGGGGAGGCCCATTACAACCCTGAATTTGCGGCGGAAAGAAAAGGTCTGCTGGGTGGGGCAGGCGGTTCTGGATAACATATTTGATGGAGATCCCCGCCAGGGGCTGGGAAAAGTGATTTTTCTAAACAGGCTCCCCTTTCGGGTGGTGGGTATTCTGGCTAGAAAAGGGGTCGACGCTTCGGGGACCAACCGCGATGATATGGTCTTAATTCCCCTGACAACCCTCCTGTCGGTGGTTTTAAATCAGGTCTTTGTCCGGGTTATTTATGTGGAACCTGATACAATGGGGGCGGTCAGCGCGGTTAAAAGGGATATAACCACCCTGCTGACGAAACGCCACGGCGGGAAAGATTTTTCCGTCAGAGTCATGACGTCTTATATCCAGCGGAAATTAAAAACGGGGCGCATGATTAGCCTTTCCACAACGATTGTCGCGGCGATCTCCCTGCTGGTGGGGGGGATTGGGATTCTCGCGGTAATGCTCATTAATGGGCGGGAGCGTGTGCGTGAAATCGGCATTAAACGTGCCGTTGGGGCCAGAAAACGAGATGTCTTTATCGAATTTCTGACCGAGTCCCTGGTTCTTGGTATCATGGGCGGGGTACTGGGCTGGGTGTCCGGGTTTCTCCTGTCCTGGGGCCTGATTTTGGAGCAAAAAACGCCCATTTCTTTTCCGTGGCTGGTCGGCGGCGGGGCCTTTCTCTTTTCCCTGACGATTGCGACCCTGTTTGGCCTCTATCCCGCCTGGCGTGCCAGCCGGATGGATGTAATTCGGGCGTTGTATGATGAATAAAGGACGAAGGGCGTAAAACCCTTCAGGCGCCCATTAAATTGATCTGAAACAAATAAAATGTAGGGGCACGGCATGCCGTGCCCCTACGGTTTTTTATGCAGGAGGCGCGGGGGGCGTCATGTAGGTGGACCCGTAGGTAATATCCCGTCCGTTTTTGAAAAACCAGCGGTCTTTTTTATCCATCACGGAATGAATCATTTTATGGTGCAGGGCGTGCCCCGATTTGTGCGCGATGATATGCCCGCGCAGAGGACTGCCGATAAGCGCCATATCACCCAGCAGGTCGAGGACCTTGTGACGGACAAATTCGTCTTCCGCTCTAAGCCCACCGGGGTTCAAAACAACCTTGTCATCCAGGACAACCGCGTTGTCAAGAGAACCGCCCTGGGCAAGCCCCAGGGAGTGAAAATTTTCGATATCCTTTTTAAACCCGAAGGTTCTGGCGTAGGCAATCTCTTTTGAAAAGGATTCCGGAGTAATAT
>JANTFN010000002.1 GCA_024763435.1 Thermodesulfobacteriota bacterium
TGGTGTGGAAAGAATTGGACGGAACAGGGGGACATACATAAAATTATAAGTTTATAAGGGAAAACAGAGGCGAAAAGAAGAGCATCCTTAAATATTTCAATAAATATTTGTTCGCGTGTTATTCCTTTGGAAAAAGACAAGGGCGTCCTTAAATAATTCAATTCAAAGGGCAGAGATACGGTATAAAGAAAGTTTAGGAAGCAGTTGCGTCCACTAACAAGGAAGGGTAGGGAATCGGGTATATCCCCGGCGAGCAGGTGGGGATCAGAGGCGGATGTCAGGGTGGCCATCGAGGGAATAGAAAGGGCGCTAAATCTGTCAAGGCTGAAAACCTGATCCCGCAGTATTGCGTTCCCTATAGCACATAATACCTTGCTAATGGGAAAATTGCCGGAGACGAATTTTGTAGCTCTATTGCAGAATGCGGGAGCGGTAATTTGTCTTTCTAAACAATTTATTGAACGAAGCCGCTATCGCGGCGGGCAATTTTCAGCATTGGCGGTCGAGAGATTACGCTGGAATCTTGACATATTGGCCTAAAACATGTACAGCATATAAGTACAGTTTTAAAAGGGGGAAAATATGTCAATACAGACAACCTATACAAATGCAAGAGCCCGTTTTGCATCGTTAATTGATGAAGTTGTAAAAAACAGGGAGGTTGTTTACATTAAACGGCGTGGTAGCGAGGATGTTGCCATGATAGCGGCAGACGAATTAGCAGGCATCCTTGAGACCGCACACCTTCTTCGATCTCCTGCCAACGCAGAACGACTCAACTCTGCCCTTGAAAGAGCAAGGAAACAAGAGGGGTTACCTCAGACCATCGATGAACTCCGTAAAGAGGTCGGCCTTGAGTAGCCGGTCTAAATCAAAGAAAAAAAGAGAAGCCATATTTCAGCCTGAGTTCAGGGAAGATTTGCGATACTGGGTTGAGACAGATCGTAGATCGGCCATTCGAATCTTCAAGTTAATCGAGGCAGTCATGCGGGATCCGTTTCAGGGGATAGGCAAACCAGAGCCTTTAAAGTTTCTCGGCACAGGTGTTTGGTCCCGACGCATTACCCAGGAACATCGACTGGTTTATGTTGTTGGCCACGACAGGGTTGATTTTGTGCAGTGCCGTTATCACTATTGACACGAATCAGTACAAACAGACAAATAGGGCAAATATAACGTCCTTGAATAATTCAATTCAATTCAAATAGCAGAGATACGGTATAAAGAAAGTTTAGGAAACAGTATTTCCGCGTCATAACTTGACACACCCCTTGCCTGCCTGTTAAGAAACAAACTTGCAAAGGGGGTAAAATTATGGAGATATCCCGTGAAACAGTCAATGGCGTGGACGTGGTCAGGTTTTCGGGACGCTTAAATACGACCAGTGCCCCGGACGCGGAAAAGAAAATTACGACTATCATAGAGGAAAATCCACAGGCGCTTCTCGTCAATCTGGCAGCGGTGGATTACATCAGCAGTGCCGGATTGCGGGTGCTGCTTCTCGGCGCGAAGATGATGGAAAAAGGGAAGGGGGCGCTGGGGCTTTGTTGTCTTCAAAATGCGGTCAAGGAGGTTTTTGATATCTCTGGGTTTACTGCTATTTTCCGCATCTTCAATTCTGAGGACGCCGCGATTAAAGAGATAATGGCTGCATGAGCGCGTCTTTAATCGAGAGCGCTATGCCTGTTTCGCTGAATACGTTTGCGGATGCGAGGTTTCTTCCGCTTGTCCTGTCCGTGGTGGAAAACGGCTGCAGGGCCCTGGGGGCCGGGAAGGCGGAAGCTCTGAAGCTGGTACTTTCCAGTGAGGAAATTTTTTCTCACCTTGCCTCTGTTTTGCCGGAAAAAACACCGCTTCAACTTGGGATTTCAACGGGGATTTACTATGATCAGGTGGAGATGTCGGTTCCCGTTGGGAACGTTGATCTTCGGGCCCTGAATCTTACGGCAAGCGTTTCTCCGGAAAGAGCGGGAGACCTTGAGGACATGGGGCTTTTAATCGCGGCCCGGTCCGTGGATCACCTCCGTATCCTGAAAAACGAAAGCGGGGGCATTACCTTCCGAATTATCAAGGAACGGGCTTATCCTGAGGCAGAAGTTATGCCGGATTTGGAAATACCGGAAGAGGCCCGAGAGATGACCGTAACGGCTGCCGAGCCAGAGGCCTTGAAGGCCTTTGTTTATTCTTTAATCAGACACTACGAACCCGAGGCGTTTCCGGGCGCGTTCGCCTATCCGGGCAAACTGGTCGATATGATGAGGGGCGGGACGTATGGCAACCTGATCGCGCAGAATCGTGCAAAAGGGGTGCTGTATGGCGGGGTTGCCTGGCATGTCTTGAATAAACGCGTGGTGGAATGTTTTGGCCCTTATGTTTTTGTAAAAAAGGGTCGGAAAGAAGTCACGCGCGCCCTGCTGGACGGGGTTGTCGGGAAAATTGCCCGAACCCACGCCCTGGGGCTTATCAACCGGTTCCCTACCCGGGAAATGCCAACGGGATATTTTGAGCAGCTCGGAACGGTCATGGATTTTGCGAAAACCGCCGAGGGGCGCGAATGCCCTTATTACTATCGCCTTCTCGACGAAGATCTGGGATCTAAGGTCTGGGCCACCCCGGAAATTGAAGCCTTTTTAAGAGCGGCCTTCCAGCGGCTTGTGTTGCCGAGGGAAGCCGTGATAACCCACAATGAGGGGGAGCATCTTCCCGCCCATTCCGTTATCGCGACTGAATTTGAACACCCCATGAAACGCGCCATCCTCCGTCCCATGCTGCTGGGGGAAGACAAGGCCGAAATCCTCAACAGCCATGTTGCCGCGCTCGGAGGAGAAGCCATCGGCAATATCCTGTTTGAACTTGACCTTGGAATTTCTTCCAATGCCCTCTGGATTCCCGCGCTTATCCGGCAGCGTTTTGCCCCGAGGGTCCTCCTGCCGTATGCCGGGAAAGGCGACATCATCGTTTTTCAGTATGACGCAACCGCCGCTTAATCAACTCGTTCCTGCCTATATCCGAGGGTTTGAGGCCTATATTCCCAGCAAACCCGATCCGGAGCTCATGAAGCTGTATGGCTGCTCCCGGATTTTCAGGCTGAATAATAACGAAAATCCCCTGGGGCCGCCACCCGCGGCCCGCCGGATTATTAAAGACTTTATTCCCTTCAAGGCGTCCATCTATCCCAGCGGGGATGCCTATTACCTGCGAACCAGGCTGGCCGAGCGATTCGGGTTCCACCCCGATCAATTTATTGTGGGGAATGGTGCCAATGAAGTCATCGCCTTTGTAATCAAGGCCTTTTGCCAGGAAGGGGACAACATTATCACCGCGGACAAGACCTTTGCCGTTTATGAATGGGTTGCCGAATTTTCCGGGTTCGAGGCGCAACTTGTTCCCCTGAAAGGGTTTGGATTTGACGACGCGGCAATGCTGGAGCGTATTAATGAACGGACCAAAATCCTCTTCGTCTGCAACCCCAACAACCCGACAGGAAGCTACTGGCCGGAGGAAAGACTGCGGAATTTTCTTGACCGAATTGACGGCCGGCAGATTGTGGTGGTGGATGAGGCCTATTTCGAATTTCTTGATCAACCAGATTATCCCGACGGGATGAAACTGATTGCAGATTACCCCAACCTCGTTGTCTTCCGGACATTTTCCAAGATGTATGGACTGGCGGGGCTGCGAATCGGATACCTCGCGGGAAGCATGGACGTGGTGGATATCATCCGGCGGACCTGTGTGGTTTATTCCGTGAATGTGGTCGCCCAGGAGGCCGCGCTCGCCGCCCTGGATGACCCGGAGCACATCCTGAAGACCCGGGCGCTGATTCGGGAAGAGAAGGCCTTTGTTACCCGTGAACTCGACGCGATGGGGATTCCCTATGTAAGCGGAGAGGCAAATTTCATGATGATAAAACTGCCCATCAGCGATACCCTGGCCTATCGGAAGATGATGAAAAAAGGGGTGATGATTCGTTCGATGACGGGATTTCGGTATCCCAATTACATCCGCCTGACCCTTCACACCCACGAGGCGATGGAGGCCTTTGTGGCGGCCCTGCGAGAGGTGGTGACATGAGCCTTGTTCATGCCCGACCCCTCCAGATCGGGGAATCTGAGCCGCGTGCCGACGCCCCCGCCAAGGCGGCAGGTCGTGAGCGCTACGCGATAGACTTTTACGAAGAAGGAATGCTCTGGGCCGGTGTTAAGCGGGCTGATATTCCCCATGCCGTCTTTGATGGGATCGACGTGGAGGCCGCCCTGAAAGTGCCGGGCGTTGTCGATATTCTCACGGCGAAGGATATTACCGGGTCCAATCGCCAGGGAGTGGCGCGTCGCGACCAGCCTGTTCTCGTGGATGACAGGATTCGGCACCGGGGGGACGGTGTGGGCCTCGTCATCGCGGAGAACCGGGAGGCGCTGCGCACCGCTGTTCAGCGTATTACCGTCAAGGCCACTCCTTTGCCGGGGGTGTTTGATTTTGAGACCGCCCTCCGGGAAGACGCCCCGCGGATTCACGAAGACCACCCGGATGGGAATATTCTCCTCAAGGGACATCTCGAGACCGGTGACGGCACTGCCGCGTTCAAGGCCTGCGCGCATGTGGTGGAGGCTATTTTCGAGCTCCCGTATCAGGAACACGCCTATCTCGAAACCGAAGCGGGCTGGGCCGTTACGCGGGAAGACGGCACAGTAGAAATCACCGCTTCCACGCAAACCCCGTTTCGGGACCGGGCAGAAATAGCCGAGGCACTGGGGATTGAGGAGGAGAGGATTCGTGTCATTGCTCCCTTCTGCGGCGGGGCCTTTGGCGGTAAGGACGGCATCACGGTCCAGAGCCTTCTCGCCCTGGCGGCCCTGAAATACCCGGGGCGTCCCGTCAAGATGTGGTGGGAACGGGAGGAAAGCTTTGTGGCAAGCGCGAAACGCCACCGCGCCCGGTGCCATTACCGCCTCGGGGCCGGTGCCGACGGGCGGTTCCACGCCCTGGCGGCGGAACTCTTCTATGATACCGGCCCCTACGATCATCTCGGTGGCGCGGTCATGGCCCTCGGGTTGGAGCACACGGGCGGCCCTTACCGCATCCCCAATACCTGTTTGAAGGCGTGGGCGATTTACACGAACAACCCTGTCGGCGGCGCCTTTCGGGCCTTCGGAATCGCGCAGGCTACTGCCGCGATGGAACAGATGGTGGATATGCTGGCGGAAAAGGCCGGGTATTCTCCGCTGGAAATCCGCCGGATCAACGCCGTCAACCAGGGCGACAAAACCCCCTTGGGCGTTACTCTTCAGACCTCCACGGGGATTGTGCAATGCCTTGAAATTCTTCAGGAGCATCGGATGTGGCGGGACCGCGCGGTCTGGAAAAATGAGGCGGGCCCCTTTAAAAAAAGGGGCGTGGGGCTTGCCGCCGTCATGCATGGCATGGGGTATGGGCCGGTTATCCCCGATGTTGCCAATGCCCGGATTGAACTGACCCACGACGGTCGCTTTCAGGTTGCCTGCGGGGTTGTGGACATGGGTCAGGGAAATGCCAGCACGTTTCTCCAGATAGCCGGGGATATCCTTTCGCAGGACAGGAAACACCTGACACTTGTCTTGCCGGATACGGCACGGACCCTACCCTCCGGCTCCGCCTCCGCCAGCCGGACGACCTACACCTACGGCAACGCCCTCATTAAGGCAACGTTTCTCCTCAGGGAACGGGTCCTTAAACGCTGCGCGGATCTTATGATGGTCTCCGATCTCGGGGAGCTGGCACTTATCCCGGGTGCGGTTTGCCATGTCACGACGGAAAGGGAATTTGCGCTGGGCGAAATTGCCCGGGTGATGGACGGGAACGAGCGTGTGGCCGTCGCGCACTTTCGCGCCCCCCAGTCGTGCGAGCTTCCCGATATTGATCCCAATCTCCGGCTTCACGGAATTCCCCATGTTGTTTTTTCCTATGGGGCGCACCTCGCCGGCGTGGAGGTAGATCTGCTCACCGGCGACATCGCCGTTAAACAGTACCTGGCGGTCAGTGATTGTGGCCGAATTCTCAACCCCCAGCTTTTTGAGCAGCAGGTTCAGGGGGGGATTGCCCAGGGGCTGGGTTACGCCCTGATGGAGGAAATTCCGGTGGAAAAGGGGGAGATGAAGACCCTTAATTTCTCGACCTATCTCCTCCCGACCGCTCTCGACATTCCCGATATGACGGTTATCACCGCGGGGGGACATGAAGCAACCGGTCCCTACGGGTTGAAGGGCGTGGGGGAAATGCCCACCAGCGGTCCGCTCCCCGCCGTGGCCAACGCCGTGGCCGATGCCTGTGGAATCCGACTGCGCCACTTTCCCATGACACCCGAGCGGGTCCTTGCGGCGCTCAAAAAGGAACGTCCATGAAAATATCCTTTGCGCTGAACGGCAGACCTGTTACCCGCGACCTTCCGCCGGACCGGCGGGTTGTCGATGCCTTGCGGGAGGACCTGGGACTGCCTGGAACCAAGGAGGCGTGTGGGACCGGAGAATGCGGGGCCTGCACGATCCTCGTGGATGGGGTTCCCAGACTCTCCTGCCTGATGCTTGCCGCCCAACTCGAAGGCAGGAAAATCACGACCATTGAGGGCATCGGCAAAGCAGAAAAGCCGCATCCCGTTCAGGAAGCCTTCGTCGAGGCCGGCGCGGTCCAGTGCGGTTTCTGTACCCCCGGGATGGTACTTACCGCAGTTCATTTCCTTGAGGAAAATCCCGGGCCTACCCGGGAGGAAATACGTGAAGCCCTGAGCGGGAACATCTGTCGATGCACTGGTTATCAGAAGATCGTGGATGCCGTTGAACTGGCATCAAAAAGATTGTCTAAAAAAGGGACAACAGAATGAAGGTCTTTCTTCCGGGAACGCTTGAGGACCTCTGGGAACGGTGGGAAAAAATTCCCAACGCCCGGATTTACGCCGGTGGGACCGACTTTATGGTCAAACTGCGCGAAGGGGCGATTCAGGCTCCTGCCCTGATTTGTCTTGAACGTATTCCCGCCCTGACGAAAATCAGAGAGGAAGAAAATACCCTCTTCATTGGGGCAGGGGTTTCTCATGCCGGGATTCTTACCCACCCCCTTGTTCAAACCTGGTGTCCTGTCCTGGTGGAAGCCCTGCGCGTCCTGGGATCTCCCCTTATCCGGAACATGGGAACCCTCGGGGGTAATATCGCTACTGCGTCTCCAGCAGGAGACAGCCTCCCCGCCCTCTACGTTCTGGATGCGGAAGTCGTTCTTGCTGATGCTCGTAAAACCCGGGTACTGCCCATAAGCGATTTTATTTTGAGCCCCGGGAAAACCAGTTTGAAGGAACGGGAAATCATTCGCGGTGTCCGAATCCCCAGGCCCATGCCTTACACCATGTCCCGCTATGAAAAGGTTGGGAAACGGAAGGCTATGGCTGTCGCGGTTGCGAGCCTGGCCGCCTGTCTTCGATTTGACACGAACGGAGTAGTGAAAATCGCCCGCCTCGCCTGGGGAAGTGTGGGCCCGACTATTGTGACGGCTTCCCGAGTCGAAAAGGCGCTTGTGGGATTTCCTCTCAGCCGAAAGCACCTGGAAGAAATTGCTCCGATGGTGGAAGAGGCTGTTTCTCCTATTGACGATATTCGCGCCAGCGCGGTTTACCGGAAAAAAATAGCCATCAACCTTTTGTGCCGGCTTGCGGGAGACAGCAATTTCAATGGGAGGTTCACACCATGACAGAACGGGGAAAACTCCTCACCCGGGATTTCCTTGTCCTGAATTTTATCATCTTTCTAACCTACTGTAATATCGCGGTATTTTTTCAGCTCCACGAGTATCTCCTGCATATCATCCACACCTCCCAGGAAGAGGCCGGATTCCTTATCGGGGTCTTTGCCCTCACGGCCCTGATCATCCGCCCCTTCATCAGCCCATTCCTGCGGCCGGAAAATGCCCGTAAATGGATCCTTACCGGTGCGGTCGGCGTGGGCATCGCTCTCCTCTTTTATCACCTGGGCAGGGGATTTGCCGGGATGGCTGCCATTCGGATCATTCACGGGACCTTCTACGTCATCATGGCCACCGCGGTCATGGCGAGAATGGTAGCCTGTATTCCAAAGAATCGGAGCGCTGAAGCCTTCGGAATCATTTCTGTTATCACGCTTCTTCCCTATGCGGTCCTTCCTCCCCTGATCAATCCCCTCATCACCTGGTTCGGCGGTTTTCTCCCCGTCTTGGACATAACAGCCCTGTTGATGATTCCAATCCTCCCTCTGTTGGCCCTGATACGTCCTGTCGAAGAGGGAGGAGGGAAGCAAAGTGGAAGACTTGCTGTTACCGAATTGAAGGAAAATCTTAAAAACAGACGGATAGTCGGTTTGCTCATCATTTCTCTCTTTGTTTTTACCGCCTTTACCCCTGTTTTCTATTTTCTCAAGGGCTACGCGAGGAGTATTGGCATCCGGAATGCCGGGTGGTTTTTTACCATTTCAACTGCTGTGGAAATCCTTGTCCGGCTTATAGGGGGAAAATTTATGGACCGGGGAGACAAGCCCAGGATCCTCCTTTTTGCGCTGATTCTTCTTCTAACAGGCTATCTCATCCTCGCTCACACTTCATCACACCTTCTTTTCTATGCCCTCGCTCTTCTTTTCGGGCTGGCATGGGGTATTGCCCTGCCCATCCTGAATGGCCTTGTTTTTGACTACTCTTCTCCCAGATTGCGGCCACTCAACGCAAACCTGGGGCTTGAGATGTTTCAGGGCGGGTTTTTTCTCGGCCCTTTCCTCGGCGGAATTTTTCTGGCAACAGGGTCTTACCGCACCCTTTATTACGTTTGCGGCGGCCTGATTATTGTCGCCCTCGCCATGTTGCCCCTGCTGACCTCACCCAAAAACGTCAGGGAGGAAACGATATGATAATTGTCTGGACCGCAGGGATTTTCTTCATTCTCTTCATCCTTGTAGAAAGCTTTGCCCGCCTTTATCATCGTTTTCGATTCAAAATTCCCTTTCACTCGCGGGTTATGGGGGAATATCCCTACAGCCAATTCGTGGAGCAGACTGATCCGCCGCTCTTCTACCGTTTTAAAAAGGGGTTTCGATCGCCCATGATTCATATCAACCGGTTTCGGTGCCGGGGAGAAGAACCTGCAGAAGACGGACAGAAAAAGCGGATTATGTTGATTGGTGAATCGATGTATTTCGGTGTTAAACTAAGGCATGAAAAAGAGCTTTGGTCATGCCGGCTGGAACATCTCCTTAAGGAACATGGTTATTCGAACTGGGAGGTTATCAACGCGGGGAACCCCATGTACAACAGCGTTCAGCACAGGCTTCTATGGGAACAGGACCTGTGCAGGGCAAAACCGGACATCCTCCTCATCAACATGGGGGGAAATGATGTTACCCAGGCCTGGATGATGGGTGCTCAATGGGAACCGGGCGCGCCCTGGCCCTGGAATTTTATCACGGCTTTGGAAAGAAAATCTCCCTGGTGGAACAAATTCCTTTCACGGTTCTGCTTTTACTTTCTTCTTCGAAGAAGCATAACAGCGCGACGGCCCTTTTCCCGTCAGGACGAAATCTTCAAGTGGGAACAGTGCCTGAAAACGATTCACGAGAATTTTATATCTATCGCCGAGGATGCGGAGAAGGCAGGAGCAAAAGTGGGCTTTATCAGTTTTGCTCCTGCAAGCGACAAAGCCCCAAGGTCGGAAGACCACCCGAAACTGGAGGCGATTCAATCAAACTGGAAAACATTTGCAGAAGGAAGCTTTCCATACGTCTACCAAATGAACGATTCTTTCCGGGAGGATGTATGCCCGCAATACGGCTGCCCCTATATTGATCTGATGAAGGTTTTTCACGCCTGTCCGAACCGTTACGAACTTTTCTTTGATATCGGGCACTGGAATGCGGGGGGTATGCGGGTCGTCTCGAACACCATTTTTGAGGAACTCGAAAACCTGAGATGGCTTGAAAGAGGAAAAAAGTAATGGAGAAGGAAATCCAGCCCGGACAGGATGTATTGATAGACCGCTTTCGTCCGGAAGACGCGGAGGGGGTCGCTAACCTTTTTATCTCTGTTTACGGGGAGGGGTATCCCATTCGGGCCTACGTGGAGCCGGAACGTCTCAGGGAAGAAAATGCTGCCGAAACCATTATTTCGAGCGTGGCACGGACACCCCGGGGAGAGATTGTCGGTCACAATGCCCTGTTCAGGAGCGCGCCCCATGCGGGTGTCTATGAATCGGGCGCCGGCCTGGTCCATGAAAACTACCGGGGCGGAAAGGGAGTCTTCACAGAAATGGTTGCCCACGGGCAGGAACTGGCCCAAAAAACACCTGCCGTCGAAGGCATCTTCGGCGAAGCGGTCTGTAACCATGTTTTTTCCCAGAAACTGACCCATGGGTTGGGATGGAAAAGCATGGCTGTTGAGGTGGATCTCATGCCCGCCGCTGCTTATGTAAAGGAGAGGAGCGCCCGGGGACGGGTGGCTTCGATTCTTGATTTCAAGACAATTCGTCCCAGGACCGTCCGCGCCTGCCTGCCTGCCGTTTATGAAAAAGAACTGCAATTTATCTATGATGGCATGGATGATGAGAGAAATCTGGTTCCCTGCAAGGGATCCCCCCCCGATTCCGTGGAAACCCGCATTGAAAGCCGGTATTTCGAGTTTGCTAACGTGGCCCGGCTGGCCGTTTGGGAAATGGGAAAGGATTTCGCACAGGCTTTCCCGGCCCGCGAGAAAGAGATGCTGAACCGGGGAGCAGCGATTACCCAGGTCTGGCTCAACACCGGCGTTCCCTGGTGCGGATGGGCCGTTGAAATTCTGAGAGATAAAGGGTATTTTCTGGGCGGGGTTCTTCCCCGATGGTTTGACAGTGACGGGTTGCTCATGCTCCGAATTCTACACCGTCCTTTCTGGGAAGAGATGCGGGTGCATTACGAGCGTGCCCGGAAAATCGTGGCTATCGCCAGAAATGACTGGCAGCGCCTCGGAAAAGAAACCTGATTGCGCCGGGATTTTCGGGGTGGACAGAAAAAGCCGCCTTTTACGTGGAGGTGAAATGAGGCAAATTATATTGCCGGCCAGGCTGAAAAACCTTGGAGAACTTATTGGTTTCGTTTCGGCCTGTGCAGAGGATTACGGCCTTTCTCCGGAAAAGATTGGAACGATTGAACTGGCAGCGGAAGAGGCCCTTGTTAATATCATCCGCTACGCCTATCCGGAAAAGCCGGGGGAGATCGAAATATATTGTCATCAAAACGAAACGGTTTTTATGATTACCTTCAAGGACTGGGGCATTCCCTTCAACCCGCTTTCCAGGCCGGACCCGAACACGCATCTTTCCCTCGCGGAGCGGCAGATTGGCGGGATGGGAATTTTGCTGATTAAAAAAATGATTCCCGAAGTCCGGTATAAGCGGGAAAGCCGGACGAATATCCTCTCCTTTGTTATTCCGGAAGAAAAATAAAAAGTGTCGCCGTGGGGAAAATGAGGTTGTCAAACAGTATTGAAAAAAGACTTGCCCTCTGGGTTATTTCGAGTGTTTCCATTATTCTTGCCTTTTCACTGGGGTACAATTACACGGTTTCCAAAAGGCTTATCACCCGGGAAATCGAGGGAAAGGCCATGGAAACCCTGCGGGCGACCATCAACCGTATGGATATCATTTTTTTTTCCATGGAAAAAGCCACAAAAACCCTGGCCATCCCAATGGAAGATCGCCGTGTTGCCTCGAATAAAGAGAATATCTTTTTTCTCCTCCAGCGGGTTGTTGCCGAAAACAGGGAAGTTTATGGGAGTACTGTGGCGTTTGAACCCTACGCTTTTGATTCCCACCGCCGTTTTTTCGCGCCGTATTATTACAAACACGGCGGCAAGCTGAGTTTCAAGTATATTCCATACAATTACTTCGCGTGGGGCTGGTACATGATGCCCACGCTCCTCCACCGAGCCGTTTGGGTGGAGCCGTATTTTGATAAGGAAGCGGGAAATATTGTGATGTCCACCTATTCCGTTCCCCTCTACAGGGCGGATCCGGATAAGAAGGAATTTTTTGCGGTTGCCACGGTGGATGTGTCCCTCGCGTGGCTGCAGAGTATTGTTTCATCTATTAAGATAGGGCACACGGGGTATGGTTTTCTTATTTCGAAGAAGGGAACCTTTGTGACCCATCCCGCCAGCCGTCTCGTCATGCGGAAGACTATCTTTGAAGTTGCCAGAGAAAGGGGAGACAAGGCCCTGTTGAACATCGGCCTGGAAATGATTCGGGGAAAAACCGGGTTTGTTCCCTATGCCGGCCCCTTTGTGAAGAAACCCGCCTGGTTGGCCTATGCCCCCTTGCGTTCCAACGGCTGGTCCCTCGCGATTATCTTTCCCCGGCAGGAACTTCTTGGAGATGTTCAAAAGCTGAACCGGCAGATTTTATTTATCAGCCTGCTGGGATTTTTCTTTTTGATGCTTGTCATCGCGTTGATTGCAAAAGGGATTACCCGGCCCCTGCGCTTTCTTGCCGTGGCGGCCGACCGGATTGCCACGGGTGAATGGGAAACCCCGCTCCCTCCTATTCGAAACGATGATGAAGTCGGGAAATTGACACAATCCTTTGAACACATGAAGACCTCACTGAAAAAGTATTTCAATGACCTGAAGGAAACCACGGCGGCACGGGAAAGGATAGAAAGTGAATTAAGGATCGCGAGGGATATCCAGATGGGTCTTGTCCCCAAGGTGTTTCCGCCTTTCCCGGAAAAGAAAGAATTTGAAATCCACGCCATTCTTGAACCGGCACGTGAGGTGGGGGGCGACCTGTATGATTTTTTCTTTACCGATGAAACCCACCTTTGTTTTCTTGTGGGGGATGTTTCCGGTAAGGGGGTCCCCGCTGCGTTGTTTATGGCCATGGCCAAGACGCTGATTAAGTCGACCGCCGCAGGTAAAATCGATCCCGCCGTCATTGTCCGGATGGTAAATCGTGACCTGGCCGCGGATAACCCCTTTGTGATGTTTGTCACGCTGTTTCTCGGGATTCTCGACATCAAAACGGGGGCCCTGAGTTATTGTAATGGCGGGCATAACCCCCCGTTCCTCCGCCACTTTAATGGAGAGATTTCCCCCCTTGCGTCAACACACGGTCTCGCCCTCGGCGTTTCAGAAGACTTCACTTACACATCCAGCCAGATCGACCTCCAGCCTCGGGATGTCCTCTTCGTTTATACCGATGGTGTCACGGAAGCCATGGACCCGCTGGGGGGTCTCTTTGGTGAACAAAGGCTTCAAAACACGTTGTCTGAAATGGGGGAAATAACCGTTCAGGAAATAAACGATACTGTCCTAAAAACGGTTTCTGATTTTGCGGATACGGCGCCCCAGGCAGATGATATCACCCTGCTTACCCTGAAATTTAATCAAAAATCTAAATCATCGCCGATATAGAGAAACTTGCCCTGTTTCAGGATTCTGCCCGGGCATTTTCCCTCTGAAAGGCATGGTGGTTTAAAGAACACGGCATAGAAGCCCCTTGAGATAACTGCCCTCGGGAAAGGCGACTCGAACGGGGTGATCCGGCCCCTGGAAAAGGCGCCGAAGGATCTGAATCTCCCGTTTGGCGTCAATCGCGGCCCAGGATACGATACGTTCAAAGGTTGCCGCGTCGATTCCACCCGAGCAGGAAAAGGTTGACAGGATTCCGCCGGGGCGCAGGAGTTTCATGGCAAGAAGGTTGATGTCCTTGTAGCCCCGGCTTGCCCGGTTCTGGTGACTTCGCGTGGGGGCAAGGCGGGGGGGGTCAAGGATAATCATGTCGAACTGCCTGCCGGCATCCCTGAATTTCCGCAGTACCTGAAAGACGTTCCCCCGGATATTTTCACTTGGAGGCGGGGCGGGAAAATTGGCGGCAAGGTTTTTCTCCCCCAGCGACAGGGCCTCATGGGAGGCATCAATCCGCGTGAGGGACGCGGCGCTGTGACCCGCTGTGTAAACAGAAAAACCACCGGTGTAGGAAAAGGCATCGAGGACAGTTCTCCCCTGCGCGTAAAGGGCCGTTATCCATCGGTTATCCCGCTGATCAAGGTAGAATCCCGTTTTGTGCCCACTGATTGGATTAACGAAGAATTCGTACCCATTTTCCTGAATTGCAATGGTTTCAGGCGGTGTTACTCCCGCAAGAATACCGCAATGCGGGGAAAGCCCCTCGAGCTTCAAGATGTCGCTATCGCTCTTTTCATAGATGCCGCGGGGGGAGAGGATTTCCATCAGATGGTGGGCAATCCTGTTTTTAAGGCGTGCTATGCCGGGATTAAGGCACTGCATGATGAGGTGATCATTATAACGATCCACAATGAGCCCCGGCATGAAATCAGACTCGGAAAAGACAAGACGGCAGGCATTGGTTTTGTCGGGCAGGGTAGGGAAAACACGTAGGGAGATGGCGGTTTGAAGGGCCTTTTCCCAAAAATTGTCTTCAACGGATTCCCTGTGCCATGAAAAAAGGCGAACGGGGATGGGAGAAATCGGATTATAAAAACCCGTTGCCAGGAGATTCCCCCCCCTGTCGGCAACACGAACAATTTCCCCAGGCTCCCCATGACCGACAACTCTCTCGACGGCACCCGACAGGACCCAGGGATGCCGGCGTAAAACAGATTTTTCTTTCCCCTTTTTGAGAATTACCGTTATCATTACAGGTACAGTATAACACATTTTTGTCCCCGCCGCCTGTTGCGCTTAAACCACGGTGGAGACAAAACAGGACTCTTTCGGAAATTTCTGTTTTTTATAAAGATGCGCTGATTTCAGAATTTTACGCCGCCCTGATTTCTTGGTTTACACCTTTTTTTCTCCATCAGAGGCGTGATGCAGGTGCTTGTTCGTAATGAAGTAGAGGATAGGAACGGCCATGCGCGACAGGAGCAGCGAGGCAACCTCGCCGGCCATGAGCGCGATGGCAAGCCCTTTAAAAATAGGGTCCAGCAGGATGACGGCACCGGTAATAATAACGGCCATCGCCGTTAAAACCATGGGGCGGAACCTCACGGCCCCGGCATCGACAACGGCCTCATCGAGGGGCATTCCCTCACGGAGCCGGAGTTCAATGAAGTCTACAAGGATAATGGAGTTTCGGACCACAATGCCGGCCCCGGCGATAAATCCAATCATGGATGTGGCGGTGAAAAAAGCGCCCATAACCCAGTGCCCGGGGATAATTCCAATAAGCGAAAAGGGAATGGCGGACATAATGATGAGCGGGGTGAGATAGGAACGAAACCAGCCGACGACGAGAAGATAAATAAGAATCATGACGGCGGCAAAAGCGATGCCGAGGTCACGAAAAACCTCATAGGTAATTTGCCACTCGCCGTCCCATTTCATAGAAAACTTCTTCGCGGAAAAAGGTAAGTGGGAGCTGTATTGGGTAATTTCATACCCTTCGGGGATTTTTATTTTTGATATTTTCTTCCCCATTTTCAGGATGGCATAAACAGGGGATTCCTCCCGACCGGCAACATCTCCAAAGACATAAACGACCGGCATCAGATTTTTATGGTAGATACTTTTGTCGATGATGGTTTTTTTAACATGGGTCAGTTCCTTCAGGGGAATCAACATACCCGCCCGGTTTTGTATTCGGAGGGCCTGAATATCCCGCAAGGCGGAGCGCTTGGCGCGGGGAACCCTCAAAAGGACAGCAACATTCTCTTTTTCCTTCGGGTCATGCAGCAGTCCCACAGGCATACCTCTGACCACGGTGCGAACCAGCTGGGCAATTTGTGCGGTAGTAATGCCGTTCAGTGTGGCCTTTTCCTTATCCACGATGAGATTCCATTTTGGTTGATTGGCCTCCACAGTCCAGTCTACGTCCACGACGTCTTTCGTGGTTTCAAATATTTTTTTGATTTTATGGGCCAGCGCTATCTGGCGGGGATAATCGGGGCCATAAATTTCAGCAACCAGAGTTTCCATGACAGGGGGGCCGGGTGGCACCTCGGCCACTTTAACGGAGGCCCCGTATTTTCTGGCGATCTGGTCAATTTTCGGACGCACCTCTTTGGCGATATCATGGCTTTGAATCCATCGTTTATGTTTGTTGATGAGATTGACCTGAAGATCGGCTACATTGGCGCCCCGGCGCAGAAAATAATGCCGCACAAGCCCCTGAAAATTAAAGGGAGAGGCAGTCCCCGTATAGGTTTGGATATTGACAACCTGCGGAATAGTCTGGAGGTATTCGGCAATTTCTCTTGTCACGCGGGCTGTCTTTTCCAGAGGCGTGCCCTCATCCATATCAACAATAACCTGGAACTCGTTCTTGTTGTCAAAGGGCAACATCTTAACCATAACACTTTTAAACCCAAACATGGAAAAGGCTGCGAGCAGCAGCACAACAATTCCGATCAGAAACCCCCATCGCCAGAGCGTGTGGTGAATCAGGGGCCCCATGACTTTTCGATAAAGCCGTGTCAGGGCCGATTCCTTCTCTTCCTGCTGTTCCTGTTTGCCTTTCAGAAGACGAAGAGAGGCCCAGGGGGTGACCACGAAAGCGACCCCGAGGGAAAAGAGCATGGCGAAGCTGGAGCCAATGGGGATGGGGCGCATATAGGGACCCATTAATCCACCGACAAACGCCATGGGGAGAACCGCCGCGATTACGGTAAAGGTTGCGATAATCGTTGGATTTCCCACCTCGTCCACGGCCTCCACGGCGATATCCGCCAAAGGTCTGCCCCTGTTTTCCGGCAGGTGATAATGTCGTATAATATTTTCCGCCACCACGATGGCGTCATCCACAAGGATGGCGATACAAAAGATGAGGGCGAAGAGGGTAATTCGATTAAGCGTATAACCATAGAAATAATAGACGGCAAGGGTAAGGGACAAGGTGGAAGGAATTGCCAGGGCAACGACACCCGCGACACGAAGACCCAGCATAAACCAGATAAGCAGACTTACCCCGAAAACGGCCAGTGCCATGTGAAAGAGCAATTCATTTGATTTATCTTCAGAGGTTTCACCGTAATCCCTTGTCATCGTGACAGTAACATCCGAAGGGATAATCGTTCCCTTCAAAAGATCAACCTTTTTCGCTATCTTACGCACAATAGAAATAGCATTGGCGCCCTTTCGCTTCGCGATTGAAAGGGTAATGGCTGGTTCCTGAGGTTTCCCTGAAGTGAGGTAATAAACATAACTGACCGGCTCTTCCGGCCCGTCTTCAATGCGCGCCACATTCTTCAACGTGACAGGTCTTCCACGGAAGGCACCAACCACAAGCCTTTCAATATCTTCCCTGCTTGCAAGAAAATTACCAGTTTCAACAACCACCTCTTGATTGAGGCGATCAAGTGTTCCTGATGGCATTTGCTGGTTAGCCCCTTTCAGCATCTGCATGATTCTGAGGGGATCCAGGTGATAAGCATCAAGTTTCGCGGGATCCAGTTGAACGCGGATTTGTCGCCGCTGTCCGCCAATGAGCGTGGTTTCAGAAACGTCCGGAATGCGCTTGACGGCCTCCTCAACCTGAGCGGCGATACGGCGCAGGGTAAAGGCCGTATACCGGTTGCTGTGAAGAGTCAGCGCGCAGACAGGGACATCGTAAATGGTTCTTGGCCGAATCAGGGGTGGCGAGCAGCCTGGAGGGATAATATCGAAGTGTTCATAGAGTTTCTGGTTGAGGCGGACAATGCTTTTTTCCTCGTCCTGCCCTACATAAAATCGGACAATCACCATGGACATACCGGCCTTTGAGGTGCTGTAAACATATTCAACCCCGGGAATTTCCCATAAAAGACGTTCCATGGGGCTGGTAACCCTGTTTTCTACCTCTTTTGCGGAAGCGCCCGGCATCCGAACAAAAACATCTATCATTGGCACGACAATTTGAGGCTCCTCTTCTCTTGGAAGCTCCAGTGTTGCCATAACACCAATCAGGATGGAAGCAATAATGAACAGTGGGGTCAGTTTGGAATTTATGAACGTATGGGCAATTTTTCCGGCTAGCCCGATTTTTCTCATATCCACTCCTCCCATGGCGGTTCTTTTTTATATGAAACATGATTACGTTAAAGGAAAACTGCCATGAAATCAAGACTGATTTAAAATTTAAAATTGAGAAACTCCGAAAGGCCACTACTTTCTTTTATTGTGAATCGTTTTCTGGTAAAAGGTGAAGTGAATTACAGACCAGAGCAAAAAACAACGGAGAAACCACAGAAAAAACTATGGCAGAAACAAAACAGAAGGCAGCAAGAGTACCTTTCCATTCAGGATTTGTGGCCCTTGTAGGCCCGCCAAATGTTGGCAAATCCACGCTCCTGAACAGGATCATGGGGGGACATTTTTCTATTGTCACCGAAAAACCGCAAACCACGCGGACGTCTATTCGTGCCATTAAGAATCTACCGCATGCCCAGGTTATTTTTGTAGATACCCCCGGCGTACATCATTCGAGAAAGGCCTTCAACCGTTTACTGGTTCAGTCGGCGGAGGCTGCCAGCCGGGACGCAGATATGATCCTGTGCATGATTTCAGCCGACAAAATTGAAAGCCTTGATAATTCACTTATGTTTTCGATGGTAGCGGCTATTCCCGGAATACCAAAGGCGCTTGCCATCAACAAGATAGATAAAGTTCCGGCAGGCCGCCTGCCGTTTCTGCAAGAAAAGGCCAATGTCCAATTTATTTTTGATAAAATTTTTCCTGTTTCCGCCCTCGCGGGAACGGGTGTTGACGCGCTTGTTGAAGAAGCGGCACTTTTACTCCCAGAAGGACCACCTCTTTTTCCTCCGGATATGGAAACGGATATGACGGAAAGATTTTATGCCTCCGAGGTTATCAGGGAAAAAATATTTTCTCTCACAAAGGAAGAAATTCCTTATAATATCGCAGTTGGTATTGAGCGATTCAAGGAAGACACGCAAAAGAAGATGCTTATTATTTCCGCTGTTATTCATGTTAACCGGGAAAGTCAGAAGCGAATTATCATCGGTAAAAAAGGAACGCTTATCCGGGAAATCGGGAAACTGGCGCGAAAGGACCTGGAAAATTTTTTTGGGGTTCATATTTTTCTGGAGCTTTGGGTGCGTGTAAGTCGTAACTGGATAAAGAATCAGTCCATGCTGAAAGAGCTTGGTCTGAGGGGGTAACAGAGGAGTTCTGTATGGAATCATTGGGTGTGACCTTAAAAAAGCTGAGGGAAGAAAAAGGGTTAACGGTCAAAGATATTTCCGAGGCGACAAAAATCCGCGAGCCCCTGATTCTTGCGCTGGAGGCGGAAGAGTGGGAAAAGCTCCCGGAAAAGATTTTTATTCGGGGGTTTGTCCGGTCTTTTATTCAGGCTGTTGACGGAGATGTATCCCTGATTCTTGACATGTTTGAATCAGCCTGCCCGGGGGAAGAGGGAAAAATTGTTTATCCAGATTACCAGCAGAGGACCTTTAAGGGTTTGGAGCGAAAACACCGAAAATATTTATGGGTCATCGTTGTCGTTATTTTTCTGATAGGAATCGGCGGGGGGCTTGCTTATTATTTTTTCAGCCCTTCTGAAAGTGTAGAGCTAATGGAAAAAACATCAGAGGTAAAGGACGTCCCCGCTGCGACAACGGAGACATCCGATAAGGGGAAGGATATCGGAAAAACTCAAAATAGTGAGGTAATAACAGGGGAAGCACCTGGAGAAACCGCCCTTTCGGAACAAGCCGGGGAGGAGCAGGGTTCTCAGGAAAATCTTCCCCCGCAATCGGGCTCATCGGCGGCACAAAACGAAGCAACCGGCGTGAAGGCGCCCGCCAGGGAGAAGGCCTCTGCGCCTCCTGAGGCTACCGAACAACCGGCAGTGATCGATGGAGAAAAGAAAAAAGAAAGCCCTGCCAGGGATGTCCCGGAAAAGACGGCGCCCGTTGAGAAACGGGGAAATCTCGTCATCAAGGCAAAAATGGAAACATGGATAAGCCTGAAGATTGACGGAAAGGCCCATAAGGAAATCCTCCTGAAACCTGGAGATCGATTTAAAGTACAGGTTCAAAAGACCGCCGATTTGCTGATAGGCAATGCGGGGGGGATTGATATAGAATTTAATGGAAAGGCCCTTGCCCCTGTTGGAAAATCAGGGCAGGTTGTCCGCTTGAAACTGCCTTTGGAAAAAAATTAGAAAAGATTTTTTTGGGCATCAGCCGCGGGTTTGCGTTTGAAATGCTGATAAGCGGCAGGTGTGGCAATACGGCCTCGTGGTGTCCGCTTGATAAATCCCTGTTGAATCAGGAAAGGTTCATAAACATCCTCAATAGTTTCCTTGTCCTCGCTCAGGGATGTGGCGAGGGTATCCAGCCCCACAGGCCCCCCGTTAAATTTATCCAGAATAGCCAGCAATAGCCGCTGGTCCATGGGGTCAAATCCGCGCTTGTCAATTTCCATGGCAAGAAGCGCCTTGTCCGCGACTTCAAGGGTGATAATCCCCTCTGCCTTTACCTCGGCAAAATCCCTGACGCGCTTGAGAAGGCGGTTTGCAATCCTTGGCGTTCCACGTGATCTGGCGGCAATTTCCGACGCGCCGTCTTCTTTAATAGGAATTCCAAGAATTTTTGAGGAGCGTAAAACCAGGGTAGTGAGGTCGTTTGCCGAATAAAAATCAAGGCGTTGGACGATTCCGAACCGATCCCGAAGGGGTGAGGTGAGCATACCGGCACGGGTGGTGGCGCCAACGAGGGTAAAGGGTGCCAAATCGAGCTTGATGGAGCGGGCACTTGGCCCCTGACCGATGACGACATCAAGCTGAAATTCTTCCATGGCCGGGTAAAGAATTTCCTCAATCACGTGACTTAATCGGTGTATCTCGTCAATAAAGAGGACATCTCCGGGCGAAAGATTGGTCAGGATTGCCGCCAGGTCTCCCGGCCTTTCAATAACAGGACCGGAGGTGGCGCGGATATGAACTGCCATTTCCCTCGAAATAATATGTGCGAGGGTGGTTTTCCCCAGCCCGGGGGGGCCATAAAAAAGGACATGGTCAAGACTTTCTTTGCGGTTTTTCGCGGCCTGAAGGTAGATGGAAAGACGCTCTTTAACCTTGTTCTGTCCAATATATTCATCAAGGGCCACGGGACGAAGGCTCGTCTCCATCACAATATCTTCTTCGTTTGGTTCCGGATGCAAAAGGGTGCGTTCGTCCATGGCTTATCTTTGAAGGTCTTTAAGCGCGCGTTTAATTACACTGGCAAGAGAACTGTTTGCCTCAGGGGCACTAAGGATTTCTCGGACGGTTTTAGATGAGAGCTGGGCATTGAAACCCAGGTTTACAAGGGCCGAAACAGCGTCCATAAAAACTGAAGGAGAAGAGTTAATTGGTGTTCCGGTCCCTTCGGAAGGGATGGCCGATATGGCAAGAGCGGGTGATATCTCTTTTAATTCCAAAGTCATCCGAGCCGCCATTTTTTTGCCTATTCCAGGAATTGCCTGCAGCCTTGAGGCGTCACTCGAAGCAAGGGCAACCTTCAGCTCTTCCACGGAGATGCCGGAAAGAATATTAATGGCCAGACGTGGGCCAATACCGGAAACACGGATGAGGTGCCGAAACCATTCGCGCTCCAGACGATTGGAAAACCCGTAGAGGCTTATAAGATCTTCCCGGACATGCGTATGAACGTGCAGGGATAGCGCCTCGCCTGCTTCGGGCAGGGTGTAGTAGGTCGACAAGGGGATAAAGACGTGATAGCCGACACCGCCGACATCAAGGGTTAACTCTCCCGTATTTTTTTCCAGCAGGGTTCCCTTCAGCCAGGCAATCATTGTATTCCCCTTTTAAACAGACCACCCTGAATATGCTGGAGACAGCAAATTGCTGCCGCAAGGGCATCCGCGCCGTCGTAGGTTAAGTCACTTTTGATAACAAGAAGTCTTTGAACCATTGTCTTGACCTGCTCTTTGTCTGCTCTTCCGTACCCCGCGACGGCCTGTTTAATTTCAAGGGCACTGTATTCGTGTATATCAATGTTTTTTAAAATCCCCGGCAGCATGGCAACTCCCCTCGCATGGCCGAGAAGCAGCGCGGAATGCGGATTTTTGGCAAAAAAAACCTTTTCAATTGCGAGAACATCGGGCCGGTAAGTTTCAATAATATCGGAAATTTCCTTGAAGATAAGCCCCAGGCGCTTAAAAAGTGATTTCTTTTTCGGCATTTTGATGATCCCGTGGGCAAGGTAATGCGGGGTCTGATCTTCTGAAAAAACGATACCATATCCGGTAATGTGCGAACCGGGATCTATCCCGAGCACTTTCATTGGCTTCTGTTTCAGATGTTTTCCATGATGGATTCAGAAATGTCAAAATTCGCATAGGCATTCTGCACATCTTCGGCATCATCAAGGGCATCCATCAGCTTAAGCATTTTTTCCGCATCCTTTCCCTCAAGGGGAACGGTATTCTGGGGAATCATGCCTATTTCGGCGACGAGGTATGAAAGGCCCGCTTTGTCAAAGGCCTCTTTTACCTGAATAAAATTAGAAGGGTCTGTCGTAACTTCAAATTCCTTCTCCGATTCAGTGATGTCATCGGCACCAGCCTCGAGGGCAATATCCATGATGTCATCTTCGGAAACTGAATCTTTTGAAAAAACAATGAGACCTTTTTTGTCAAACATCCAGGAGACACACCCGTTTTCACCCAGGTTTCCGCCATGTTTTGAAAAAATATGACGGACATCGGCAATACTCCGGTTTTTGTTGTCTGTGAGGATTTCAATTAGAATGGCAACCCCGCCGGGGCCATAACCCTCATAGACGATCTCCTCGTACTGGACACCTTCGAGTTCACCCGTTCCCTTTTTGATAGCCCTTTCAATATTATCCTTGGGCATATTTTCCGCTTTTGCGCCGGCCATAGCGGCCCGCAGTCGCGGGTTTGACTCAGGATCACCGCCACCCATGCGAGCCGCGACGGTAATTTCTTTAATGAGTTTAGTAAAAATCTTACCGCGTTTGGCATCCAGTGCGCCTTTTTTTCGTTTGATGGTACTCCATTTTGAATGGCCTGACATAGCTACCTCTTCATAAACGATAGAAATTTAATTCATGGTGGGCGGTACTGGGATTGAACCAGTGGCTTCTACCGTGTGAAGGTAGCACTCTCCCTCTGAGTTAACCGCCCACATTCAAATTCTTGCGAAAACATATCAAAAGTTCACCATGTTGTCAAACAAAACAGGGAACACATACCGCTGTCTAACGTGAAAAATAGACGGGATGTTAGCACCAGCGGAACTGCTTACTGGCTTTCATTTTCACCCGTTTCACCCAATTTCTGCCGGAATTGATCAGCGGTATTTTCCATATTTTCTAAAATCTTCTTTGCAGTTGCAACAGTTTTGATATTGCCGCAAATTCCCAGACTGTGTCTCAGGACGGGCCCCTGTTTCCCGTAAGTGTTAGAGGAGATAATAAGAGAATAAGCGCAACTGGGCCGGTTTTTGATTTTTACCGAGAGAAACTCACAGACAAGCATGGAGCCCTCATCGCCGGCAGCCTTCAAAGAGGCTGAATCACTGATGCCCCGCCTGATAAGGGTAACAAGTCGTTTCCCGACACTGTCATCCTGGCCGGATTGCGCGTTGAATTTAACGGCTATTTTTGTTTGGGCAATGCAGATAGAGGATGCAGAGAGAATACAAAAAACGATGGATATCTGTGCGAAACGTCTGAACATGGTATTTCCTCCCCGGCAATCTCCAAAGGGTTTATCGGATAGTGTTTTACACCTGTTACCGCCCCTGCTCATGCTGGTGCCCCCGGCACGATTCGAACGTGCGGCACCAGGATTAGGAATCCTGTGCTCTATCCCCTGAGCTACGGGGGCATCTTAGTCTAAATATCAGAATTGCCGCAGATTGTCAAAACCGCGAAGACCGTTAAATAATATCGTCCACAACAGAAATAATATCTTTTATCTTAAAGGGTTTCTTAATAAACTTTTTGACACCAAGTTTAAGGAGTTTTTTAGCCTCCTCGTCGGAGGCCACGGCGGAAATAACGATAATTGGAAGATTCTTGACATTTTTAAATAGCCAGCCAATGAGCTCAACGCCATTCATTCTCGGCATGACAAGATCCAGAATAGCAACATCGTAATGAGTCTCTTTTAGAAAATCGAGGGCGACGAGGCCATCTTCCGCGGCATCAACATCCGTGGTTTCATCCGTGAGATTCTCTTTTAAAACCTCTCTGAGATATTGTTCGTCTTCAACCACCAGAATCCGACGCTTTTTCGCAGACACCGTATCTTTTTTGTCCGTGTATGCCCGGGCCACATCGCTTAAAGCGGGGCTCTGGTCAATGGGCAACCAGACGTGAAAGGAAGTTCCCTTTCCTTCTTCACTTTCAACAATAATTTTCCCGCCATTGATTTCGATAATTCTCTGCGAAATAGGAAGCCCCAAGCCTGTTCCTTTGCCTTCTGTTTTAGTTGTAAAGAAGGGATCGAATATTCTCGGCAGGTCTTCTTTTTTTATTCCGGTGCCGTTATCCGTTACAGAGACAATGACATAATTTTTCACAACCTCTGTTCCTACACTTATCTCTCCGCTTTCCTCTAAGGCATGCCTGGCATTTATGACGAGGTTTATCAGAACCTGCTCAATTTGCTTCGCGTCTGCGAACACAAAGGGCAGGTCTTCCGGTATATTGACGTTGAAAAGAATGCCTTTGAGGCTTACACGCGCGTTGATAACAGACTCGACCTGGCCCAGGATGTCCCGAAGATGGATGGTCTCTTTTTTCGGCTTCGTGGGGCGTGCGAAATTCATCAGGTCTGAGGTTATTTTTGCAATTCTATCCGTCTGGCCAAGGATCACCTGGACAAATTTTTCGCCATCTTCTTTGCTTATTTTTTTCTCAAGCATCTGCGCCTTAACCGAGATAACAGCCAGGGGGTTGTTGATTTCATGGGCCGCACCCGTTGCCAGTTGCCCGATGAGGGCAAGGCGCTGCTGGTGAATCATGCGTTCTTCACTCATCCCCAGTTTGCTGGAAAAGGTTGAAAGTTTTTCTTCTCTATGACTGATATTTTCCAGAGAGGTAATAATTGTTAACATACCGGACAAAACGCCCGAGAAACTATCAAGAAAGGGGGAAAAATCTATACCATTCATTGCCGTTTCAGAATTTTCGGCGATTCGGCAAACAGCTCCCCCGGCCAGGATTTTCCCGCCATTAACATCGGAGAGGAAGAGGGGAACAGTCCATGTGAAAAGTGTTGTATCCGTCATAGATGGATTACGGGGTTTTTTTACAAAGGATTTTCCCTGCGTATAGGCCTCTTTCAGGCTTTCCCGCACTTCATCACCGCTGTTAAAGGAGCTAAAGACAGTATCAAAATTTATAGCCTCAGCCTTGGGGTTCAAAATTCTTTCAGAGATTTCATCTTGCGTGACCTTGTAAAGGTAAACCTTGCCATCCGGGGCGGAAGAAAAATAAAAAACAAGCTCCTGTGCTGCCGCAAGGTGAGAGAAAAATTCCCAGGCAGCCAGAGCGAGTGTTTTAATCCAGGGTTGTGATGCGCAATGACTGATAAAAGCAGATAAAGCCTCGACATATTTTTCCAGAAAATAGAGCCGCGTTTGTTCCGCCTCTGCCTCAATATGCATCTTCCCAAGGGCAAGGTTGGCGTCACACAGGATTGAAACAAGGTCGTTTTCTGAGTTGGCCTCTGCTTCCAGTAACTGGGAGTATTCCCCCATTTTTGTATAAATATAGGCAAGAAGGGTTCGGATATCCGATTCCTTGATTTCCCATAATTCCTTCACCATATTAAAGGTGTTGGTATAATGGAGATGGCATCCCAGTTTAAAGCTGCTGTTGGAAAAGTAGTTTTCTCCTATCCCATAAACGTTGCATAAGGAATCTACGAACCTGACAAGTTGCGGCAATGTTTTTTGCGAACCGTCAGATGAAAAAGGTTGATGGTGAAGCCATATACAATTTACAACCTCTTCCGGAAGTCCCCATTTTTCCGCGGCCCATTTACCCACAATCGTGTGATCAACATGCCATATTTCGTTTTCCAGCATCAGGGGAGGTGTGTTGCGCTGGTCAAGATAGGATTGCGTCCCCAGCTTGTCGAGAAGGCTATCGAGCATCGAGGGGGCCTGAGAATAAATGATAAGTTTTCCAAGGTCGTGAAGAAGCCCTCCCAAAAAGCACTCCTCTTTGCCGGGGAGGTGTTTGCTTTGTGAACAGAACCATTCGCATGCCAGGGCACACCCAATGGCGTGTTTCCAGAAGGCATGGAAGATTTCTTTATCTCCATTCCTGAAGGTGTCAAAGATAGCGGACGTGAGGATGATGTTTCTGAGGATTCTACGTCCCAGAATCGTAATAGCCCTGGGTATTGTCAAAACTGGCCTGCGGCGGCCAAACAGGGCGGAATTGGAGATCCTCAGAATCCTGGATGCCAGTGCCGGGTCCAGTTTAATCTTTTCCGCCAGGTCCTCGACCTCAGATGTTTCGTCAATGACAGCGTGGATAAGGGGGATAGCAATACCGGGGAGAGACGGAATTTGATCCGGTGAGGAGATAAAACTTTTTGAAATTGAAGGGTTTTCCTTGTTTTCCATATTTCACCCGGAATCTTCGTAACACATAAAAATACAAAAATCAAGTATAATTTTACATTATTTTGCACTAATTTAGGTAAAATTAGGCAAAAAGAGATAAAAAGATTTAAAAATATAGATTATTTCAGTTTATTTAATACCATACTAACGCTATAAACCCCTGTCTTTCTCTGGGGCGCTTCTTTACAGGCACAAATACGAGTTTCTACAAATCCACTTGGATCAGGAAAAAGTCGCGGGGTTAAAACCGTGCCTATAAGTGCAAAACGTCTATGGTCGGTTCCGGAAATTGAATCAAGGCAAAAAGGCATTTCCACGCGAGAGAGGCTTGCCTTTCCTTCATTTTTTTCCTTTGCAACGCCGCTAAAGTTTCGCGTTTCTCCTCTCAACCAGCTTCTCCCCGACGGGATTCCAATAGGTCTTTGTTAACTGTTTCTTATGTGAGATAATCCATGCCAAGGCCTCTTTGAGGATTTCAACGACCTCCGGTGTTGTTTCTTTGAGCGCAACATAATCCCTGAACACGTTCCTCGCGGGGACACTGTTATCTGTCGTAAATTCCTTTCTCTCGGTAAACATTCCAAATCCCAGAAAGAATTTTCCTGTCTTCATATCCCGGAGGCACAGGATTCCCCCCATCTCGTCGTTTTTCCCCTCAACGGTCATGTCAATCAGGGACCGCACCAGAGAGGGCGGCAGAAATTTACGCAAAATATCTCGTTTTTTCCAGAAATTATACGTGACCCAGAAGCACCGTCTCGGGATATTGATCCCGAGTTTGGCATATTTCACATGAAGCCCTGTCCTTGTCTCAATTTTCCCGCGGTGATGATCAAAATCGTCAAACGCACGAAATCCCATGTTTTTGAGAATTTTTAGGGTATTGTCACGCTTAAAAACAGGGAAGAAGTCTTCCGGATTTTTCCGCATGCCCGCAGTGAGCGGTAACCCGCCCGCAACTCTGCCGGCTGCTACTTTTTCAAGAGGCGCTTTTGGCTTCTCCTGTGCTATAACCATCCTGACGCCAGTTAAAGCAACCAGAAAGGATACAAAAAACACGATTCCCAGGCACCGTGCTAATAAGTATTGAAGGTGTCGCGTCTGATGCAAACAAAAATATTTCAAGGCCTTTCCCCCCTTTACAGATAATTCCTCCAAGCCTTAATTCAATATCAGATTTAAAGGGCGTTGTAAAAACCTTACAGGTCATAGTTGTGGAGGATTTCCCAACTGTTCAGAAGGTCTGGTGGCTTCACCAGTTTGCGGATCTACCTTAAACCTCCCCGATATATTATTTGTTTTCCAAGGGCAAAATTTCCTCCCTTCTTTTATTTTGAAGATCACGCTGTAATTATATTTTTTAGCTTTTGTTAAATTCCTGGATAGCGCCCTCAGGATGCCAGTAAGGCCCCCACACGGGACTGCCCTCCTAATTTCCTACTGTTACCTTTCCAGAAGCCAGGAGGACCATTTCATTCCCCTTTTTCAGCCACAGGTGATAGGTGGTGACATCTCCCCGGGAGACTCTGAAATACACTACCTGATCAATACTGTATTCGTCTCGGCGGAGGCTGATGCTTCCCGGGAACAACGTAGGAATGTCATAGGTGAAAGTCTTCTCCTGTGTCCCCTGTTCCAAGGCCAGAATGGCCCTGACCGTTGGGGTTACGAAAGAGGAAGAATTGCTTTTATTCCAGATCAGGAATTTAAATTGCAGCCCTGCCCAGAAGAGCCCCGTAGGTCTCCCCCCGGAATAAATTTTTTTGGTCAGGTCTGTTACCCCGAAACTCGTTTTTAACCAATTATTGTTCGTTGCCGCATTTGAAGCAGAAGGTGAAGACAATATGCCCGCAACTGTGTTGTTCTTATAACACAATTCCTTGATAGTCCTTTTCGGGTCGATGGTTGCGATATACAATTCACCACCATGAATGGGTACTGGAAGCTCTGATCCCTTTATCGACCGGCTGGTTATATTGCCGACATCTAAAGCGCCCACAGGGATTGGTGGTGTCACGAGGTAATGGCCCTCTTTGTGCCAGGGGGAATAATTTTTAGACAAAATAATATATTTCGGCTTGTATTTAAATACAAGGCTGGTACGTGGGGATTTATGATCCCCGCTATTCTTGATTGTAAAAACCAGTCCGCTGCCCTCTTGCCGGCACGTTACACGTAGATCGGAGTAAGGTGATACATGATACAACATTCTGCCCCTATAATAATTGTCGTTTTCATTAGATTCATCAATCACGTTTGAGGGATCGATCGCCACATGTACCCCCAGAGCAGTAATTTGAACCTTACATGTAAATTCTTTGTATAGGGTTCGCTGGTCCAGCATTGGGGCCAAAAGCTTACTATCAAAAGCTATCTTTTTTTTCCCTTCAAGAACTATAAATTGCAGACGAAAAGGTTTGGACTGATAGGCCCCGGTATTTTCGATGATGGTTTGAATCCGGATCTGGTAAGGCTTTTGACAATCTCCGGAAAGCGCATTGGAAATAGAAACAGTCTTGAGTTTCAGGTTCGGTTTTGTGTCGGAGGTGATCGAAAACAGGTCGCTGATGCCCCTGCCGTCCGTCCCCTGCACTTTCACGCGGTAGGCGCCGGAGGTCAGATTGCTGCCAATCGTATAGTCTAGGGAACATTGTGTTGTATTGTCCACTATTTGAATGGGGGCATCGGGATGGTCTTTGGGTATCAGTGTGACGGTGAACGGTCCCGCGACCTGTCCCGCCCAGGCGATCTGGTAGGTTTTCCCTACTGCCCAGATCTTATTTTTATCCGGTGAAAGGATGGTGATTGGTTTGCCGGTAGGGGGAAGGGGCTTTTTACCAGCCAAGGTTTCAATAGCACCGCGGGGGATTTCCGTGTTTTTTGCAACGATTATCGTCTTTTTGTAAGCAACTTGGCCAGTGTCAGGCAGGAAATGGCCTTGTTTGTATACCGGAGTAACAACCTTAAACTGAAATGTTCCGGCGTTGGTGATTTTTCCATCCAGTACCAAGTCGAATGTTTCCCCCGGATAAAGTTCAGGAACGTCAAAACTATTGACGCCCGATTCGAAAATGAACGGGTGAATGCGCACGCTTACGGGTGGGAGAATGGCACGCGTTGAGGTTTGGTTCTGGAAACGAACTGTGAAGGAAACATTCCGGCCGGCAATGAGATGATCCAGCCCCATTACGCCGGTAACAACCAGCCGGGCATCGGGGCCATGGGTGCTGGAGGTGCTATGCGCCGATCCAGCTGCGTAGACCTGTAATGTATCGGCAATACGGTTATTATCTTCACGCATTTCATGAATGTGGTCGTGCGGATCCACAATGACAAGATACTCCTCTCTGCCGGTTGCGCCTTGCCATCTCTTATTGTAGTCATGGGTCCAGACCTCTCCAGGGGCAAGCCTTGGAATATTGTATATCGAATGAACATCATCAAAAACATTTGCAGTCCAGATGTAAAATTCGGCTGTCGTTTCAGGGGCATCGGTAACCCCGATGTTTTTAACCCTGATATGGAAATGACTTGTACCGACCGAGGCATGATCCCCTACTTTGTTAACAGTTGCCAGGAGATCCGGCAGGGGGCTGACGCCAAAAATGAAAGTCTTTTCACTTTTCGAAAGATCTTGGGTGGCAAGGGGGTAGTGATGATTGGCATCAGGCTCAAAAACCGCCCGGTATATCCCATAAAACGGCGGGGTAAAGGTAATGCCACAGGGGAATCCGGGCCCGTCATGCAGCATTGTAGCGGCACTGAACCGCTTTTCAGCGTAGAATCCACCAGGTCCATGGATGGCCACCTTGTGCCACATGGGCTCAAGCGCGTCGCAACCCGTATTGGTAATAAGCCCCCTTACCGTAACAGATTTTCCGATATACCGTGGCTTTGGACTGGCGGTCTCCTGTTTAACATGCAAACGAACATGATCAATATAAAATGAGATTAAGAATGCATGAGTACCCCACTTTTTTACAATCCTTAATTCCAGATGGTATCGCCCCGTTGGGAGGTTTGCCACATTCCAGGTATAGCTGCGAATGGAAGGATCCATGCCCCGGGCGATAATCAAATCGGGCATGTTCGGAGGGCCTTCAATGCAGCTTAAATAAAGCCAGAGCCGAGCATCCGGCCCCGGGTCGGGCATGGTCCAGGCGATGGTATAAGGCTTGTTGGGAGCGATTATTTCATTCTGTTGAGGGTGTGTAAAGGTTCCAACCTGAGCGTCGTAGGTTGCTATCTTCACCGGCTTATGAATGTGGATGGGTTTGGCCTTTGAAAGGTTTTCCAGGACATTCGAATTAGGTGTCATCTCACCCGATGGTTGCGCTTTCGAAACACGCGCGGCGTTTTTGGCCAAGGTAGCCTGTCCGGCGTTAAATTTAACCTTTGGCGGATTGAAATAATGGGTCTTGGTAAAGAACCGTTCCTTCGGAGTAAAGGCAGCAAAATTGTGGAAGGAAGCGCCGCCAATCCCCTTGATCCGAAGTGTGTTGTAGCCCCTGGCCATCTGGAAAAAACCCTCAATACGGTCTGTCTCGCCCGGCTTCAGTGCCCGAACCCTGAAAATATTCCGTTTCCGGGTCCCGTCCGCCCGATGAACCTGCACCTTGAATTCCCTCGCTGGCGTGACCTTTTCACCTATATTCTTAAGCGTGATGGCCACCCATGTCTTATCCGGCTTCCTGCCCCTGAAATCATCAAAGATGACCTTCTGGACCACAAGCCTCCCCCGCCCCTTTGAGGCCTGGGCCTTTGACCCCCTGCGGGCGCCCTCTGCAACCTCTCCCCCGGGATTGGCAAGGGCCTGGGCAGGCTTCGCCAGTAAAAAATAACCCTTCTCCAGCCGATTGCCATGCCTATTGGCATCGTTGACGGAAACCTCCAGGGTATTATGGCCCGGCTTAACAGAGAACGTCCAGGTCAGTTCCTTTCTGGCACCAGCCTTCAAGGCTTGGACGGACCAGCTGTGCTTATCCCTGCTTCTATCTCCCCGGGTCAAAAGTGCCGATGCAGTCGTGGCCTTGGATTTCGCCTTACCCTCATTCTTGATGGTAACGGTCGTTTCAATCCGCCCTTTCCCTTTACTGGCGAACGTAATACCTGCCACCACAAGGTCAGGAAACGCAGCATGGGATAGGGTCTCGGCAGAAGGTTTGCCCGGAATGGCGCGAAATTTTCCCGAACCGGAGTGCCCGGGCATGTGTGTCAAGGGAGGATTACCCGCCGCTAAGATGCCGGGCAACATGACCAAGAAAAACACTGCCAAGAAAAACACCAATCCCTTTAGACATATTCTGGAATAACCAGGGAAATAAAACCGTAAAGCTTTCATGATAATGCCTCCTAGGGTTCATGAAAAAAATTGATATTTGAAATCATCGGTTATTGTGCCTTCTTTTTATAAGTAAGTAACGATTCAAGCAAAAAAGTTCACCGGTAAAGGAAATTTTTTTCAGGATGAATTTATTTTCGAATTCGAAGCAAAAGGGAGGAAGCACAACTTCCCCCTAAATCTTGATAGCCCTGGAATTTCAATACCGCAAGGACTCATGACCAGCCCGTTCTCCCTTTCAGTTTTCCCAGTTTTACCCACATGTGTCATCCGTCACGGTTAGTTTTATCTTCCCAGAGGTCAACGGGACCATGTTATGCCCTTCTGGCCCATTCTTCAGGAACAGCGTGTAGGAGACATCTCCCTGCGAGGCCATGAAGGGCACGGCTCTGCTTATCCGATATTCGTCCCGGCGCGAGGAGCGGCTAACAAAAAAGAGCGGCGGGACGTCATAGGTAAAGGTTTTGTCGCGATTTCTCTGTTTCAGGTAGAGCACTGCCTGGATGGGCGGATCTTCGGGTGTCACGACGAGCTCGCTCCTATTCCAGAGGACAAATCCGAAATGTAGGAGAATCCGGGGGTGGGTCTGAATATCCGCACGGCTCACCGTGGTATCATTTTGGCAATGAACCTCGACACCAAAGGCCGTCTTCCACCAGCCTTGAGGGACCCTCGACCGGGAATTAGCAGACAGTGCACCCACGACCGTGTTGTTGTCAAGGCACAGCTCCTTAAAATCCCGATTCGGATTGACGGTGGCGACATACGTGTCGCTGCTGTGGATGTGAAACGAGACAAAGGAAGGGCCGTCAACTTTCAGCGTTTTCCCGGCACCGATGCTTTTTACCGCGATAGGAGGCGCGACCATATAATCTCCGTCCCGATGCCATCCCGGAAGAGGAAGATCCAAACTGTTGTGCAGTTTGAGTTTGAGCTTGATGGTGGTGGCACCCGAGATGCCGTCGCCGGTATTTTTCACCGTGAACTTAAGTTTTCGGCCTGCCTGTTGACACGACAAGCGCAGGTCGGGATAGGGTTTAACGCGATACCTGCCATTGATAACGGTATTGTCGTTTTCATTCGACTCATCCACCTTGCAATAAGCATCTGCATAAAGTTTCAACGTGTAAACCCCTCCCTTAGAAACATTTATTCGAATCCGCCCGGAACAGGTTCGACGATCCAGCATCGGCTCCAATTGAACCCCCGCCTTTTCAAGAAAAGACCCCGCTTCTTTACCCGTACACTCCAACAAGACGTTAAAGGGCTTTGTCTGGTATCCTCCCTTGTTTTCAAGGATAAACCGAACTTCAATGGTGTAAGGTTTCTGAGAAAATCCTGAAAGCTTGTTCGTGATGGAAACGGCCTTGAAGGTCAGATTTGGCTTGGAATTGCTGGTGATGGCAAAAAAGTCGCTGATTCCCCAGCCGTTTTCACTCTGCACCTTAACCCGATAGAGGCCGCTTTTAAGCTGTCTATTGACCGTGTAGTCAGTGGCATAGGTCGTAATATTCTCCGCGATCTGAACGGGGGTATTGGGGTGATCTTTAGGGATGAGCATAACGGTAAAGGGCCCCGTAGCCTCCCCCGTCCAGGCCACCTGATAGAGTTTATGAATTGCCCAAATTTTATTTTTCGAGGGAGACAGGATGGTAATGGACTTGATGGATCTGTCAGATTTGCCGGGATACGGCCTGGGATTCTTTGAGGCCAAGGCCTCCTGAACGGCGCGCTCTTGATTGCCGCTCTCTCGCACGATGATCGGACGTTCAAAAAGTGTCTGCCACTGCCCACTGCTGCAGTGCTTCCCTTTAGGAACGTTAATAGCTATCTTGAAAACATGCGTGCCAGTGGAATCCAGTCTAAATGAATCTCCCTGCTCGCCGCTGTAATAATCATCCGTCTCATCGGGATAAAGAGAAGTGCGATTTATGGGAAAATAATTTTCATGATAGATGGTATTGCCAATCATAATACGAAGGCGGTTAAGGCACCTGCCCCCCAACGGAACGCGGTCCGGGGAAACGCACTTGAAATGTACCAGAAAAGAGAGCGCGGTCCCGGGTGGAATCGGTGACGTGGGCAGGCCGTAAACCTTCGTGACCACCAGCCTGGGAGGAATCGGGGTATGCTTGGGCATGGGTTCACCGCCGCGATAGATGTGAAAACGATCGAAAATCCGATTGTTGGCCTCATTGGCTTCCACGATCCTGTGCTCCGGATCCACGGTCACAGCATAGCGTTTTCGTCCGGTCCCGCCTGAATAGGACTGCCATTTTTTGGAAAAATCGTGTTTCCACAATGTCTTTCCATAACCAGAAACCCCAACGGGCTGTAGGGATGGCACGTCAAAGACTTTCCTATCCTGGTCGGTGAGGTCAAAATACACCTTCGTGGGAGGGCTCGGAACAGTTCCCAGGTTTACGACCTTGATATGAAAATGCATCCTGCTGATCGCCAGGACGCCGTCCGGCACCTTATTGATAAGAACCTTGAGGTCCGGCAGGCCTTGAACAGTGAAATTAAAAGTTCGGTTGATTTCGGGCGAGGCCTCTGTGGCCGGGATATATTTGTGCGTGATGTCCAATTCATAAACCGCCTTGTAGATACCCGGGAAGGGAGGCTTGAAAGAGAAATGGATGCGTCCCGATTTTCCGTGCGCCGGGGCAGCTATCTTGATGGAACGGCTTTCAAGAACAAAATTTTTGGGGCCCGTGACCCTGACCTTTGCATAAAAGGGCTGGGAGCCACCCCCACCGGTGTTGACCACATCCGCGTACAGGGTGACCTCGTGATTGACAAACAGCCCGTTTGGGATCGCTGTCTTTCTGACGACGCCAAAATGCGGAGTATCGATTTTGATCTCCGTGGAGGCCAACAAACTCGCCGTATCCGCGTTGGTTTCATACAGCTGGAGGGTGTAGAGATGGCCAGCGGGAATGTTCCCGATGTCCCAGGGATAGCTGCGTGTGGCAGGGTCCAGCCCCCGCGCGAGGATCAGCTCCGGGAAATGTTTTGGGTTCGTGACCGACTTCAGATGGAGCTCCAGACGCGTGTCCGCGTCCGGCTGTGTATTGTTCCATGTCCAGCGAATAAAGCAGTGCTGGTTGGGGGGCAAAACAGCATGTGGCTGTGGCTCCAGAAAGCGGGTTATCTCCCCGCCATAGGTCGATGTCCCCACCTGTTTGGGGAGGGTGATGCGCTTTTCCTTTAAAAGGGCTTTCAGGGTATTCCCACTGGGCATTTCACTTTTTGTCGTTTTTCCCTTAGAAGCGCGGGCAGCATTCTTCGCCAGGGAGGCGTTATTCTTCCGAATCTCCGTGAACAAGTGGGGGTTAAAAATGTGCCGGGCGGTAAAACCCCGGGAAGCCCTGCTGAAAGTCGTCAGGGCTGACCGGTTTATCCCCCCGATCCCCATAACTTCCAGAGTGTTGACCCCGCGGGCCATCTTGATAAAATCTTCAATCCGGGTGGACTCACCCGGCATCAGTGCCCGGATTCTGAAAATCTTCCGTTTCCGGCTACCGTCCGCCCGATGAATCTCTACGGGGATGGAGGTCGCCGGTGTCACCGCCTTTCCCCTGTTTTCTATCTCGATGCTCACCCAAGTTTCATCGGGTTTTTTTCCCCTGTGGTCATCGAAGGTAATCTCTTTAATCGTCAGGATTCCCCGCTTTCCGGCCTTTTTCGAGAGACCCGTTCGCGCCCCCTTTGCCTTGATCGCTTCACGATGAGCCAGGACACCGGGACCCCGGACCATGATAAGGCAGAACTTCTCCAGGGTGTTGTTCTGCCGGTTGTTGGAATCGCTCACGGCGGCCTTAACAACGTTCTTCCCCGGGGTGGTGTGGATGAGCCATTTTACCTCTGTGGCATATCCCGCTTTCAGGGCCTTGACCCTGAAGGATTTTTTATCCCGGGTTCTATCCCCGCGCGTCAAAAGCGCCGAGACGGTTGTTTTGGAAGAGGTCACTTTTCCAATATTTTTAACCTTGATAATGACCCATGCCGTATCCTTTTCTTTCGCCTTCTGCGTCTTAAAGGTAATGCTTGAGATGGTCAGGTCGGGGATGCCGGCAACATGGGAGAGGGTGCGTGAGGAAGGTTTTCCTGGGATGTTGGCGAACCCATTAGACGCGGGTTTGCCGGGAACATGGGTGAAAACAGTATTCCCCGCGAAGAGACTGCCAGAAAATATCATCAGAAGGGCGCATGTCAGAACAAAAACAGACAGGTGCCATGGACGGTGAGTTTCTGAATGATGCCTTTGAAAAGCCAATAAAGCCTTCATTCCCTTTCCTCCTTTATTAGCGGTCTAATATATTTAATTGAAATGCTGTGTCCGCATTTTTCCTTCTTTGATAAGTAAGTGCGGGTTTTGGCAAAAAAGTTCACACGAGAAAAAATTTTTTTGACGTGACGGAAAAAACATAGTATGAGGGCACGGGAAGATGAATTTTTCTCTAATTTACTTCGTGGAAAGGAAACCCGATCCTTCACAAAATAAAACAGAGAAGAGCGCTCAAGGCCTCTTCCCTGAAATGGCAAAACATACCCCTTTTTAAAACCACGAGAAATCACTACACTTATCCCCGTACGCTCAAAAAACACTGAAGCGATCATCCTTCTGAAAGGCAGCGTCGCTTCCAAAACATTGTTTTATTGATAAATCGCTTTTATGGGTTTGTCAAGGTTTTTTTAAGCTGGATGATTTGTGTTTTTGGGATTGGAGTTTGGATATTTTTTTCTTTTCTTCAACCTAAATTCCCTGCTGCTCATGGCAGGCGATCAATCACAACGAGATTGTAATCGCGCAGGCCCAATCCCATCTTTTCGGCATGACGCAGGTGGATGGTCCAGTCAACCTTGGGATATTGCTTCTCGAAGGGATTTTCCATGGATTCATAAGGTAACTGGAGAAGTTCCCGTATCGCTTTCGGGGGACGGCAAATCAGGTCGACCGATGCCTGGTCAACGGCCACCGGGTCCGTGGAGGCCACAATCCCGATATCCGAGGCAATGGCCACGCCGGAATGGGAGTTGCAATCGCAGATGGGGCTGACCTGCCAGACAAAATTGAAAAAAAGACTGGTTTCTTTTTTGCCGGTAACGGCCGCGGCGGCATACTCGGCCATTTTTTCCTGAAAGGCGGGAATAGTTTCATTCCACTGGATTTGAATTGCCTTTTGCGGACATGTCGTGATGCACTCCCCGCATCCCACGCATTTTTCAGCGTCGATATGGGCCTTCTTGTTTTCTACCGTAATGGCGTTTTGGGCGCAGACCTTAACGCAGGTAGCACACCCCACGCATTTTTTTCGCTTGACCTTGGGTGCGATAGTCGAATGCTGGGCGAGTTTTCCCTTTCGCGCGGCGCAGCCCATGCCGATATTTTTAAGGGTTCCGCCAATCCCGGATAATTCGTGGGCCTTGAAATGGGTTGCCGCGATGATGGCATCCGC
>JANTFN010000003.1 GCA_024763435.1 Thermodesulfobacteriota bacterium
GCCGTGGGCGTCATGATCGGCATTTACGGCAACTCCCTGGAGGAGGCTTTTTACACTTCACCCCAGGTGGATACGGACGGCAACCCTCTCAATGGCAAGTACAAATATGAACTGCGCTTCGAAAAAGGACACCTGCCCCCGGTCAATCTCTTCTGGTCCATCACCATGTACAAGCTCCCCGAGCGGCTGCTGGTGGAGAATTCCATCCATCGCTACTCCATCGGAGACCGTACCAAAGGCCTCAAATATGGCAAGGACGGATCGCTGACCATCTACATTCAGCACGCACCGCCTAAAGGCGACAGGAAGGCGAACTGGCTTCCCGCGCCGGATGGTCCCTTTTTCATGGTCGGCCGGTTTTATGGACCCAAGCCCGAGCTGATGGACGGCTCTTATGAGATGCCTGCCCCGCAACGGGTTAAATAGATAGTTTTTGAAAGGAGAAATATCCTATGAAAAAATCCATTTTTAGCAACATGCTCTTTGCTGTCCTGATTGTTTTCTCACCCCTCTCTTCTGTTGCAGCGACCGTTTCCCTTGATAAGGCGAAGCTCGTCGGTGACGAGACTGTGAATACCCCATACGGCACGGCGCAGATCGAACATAACTTCATCAACATCGGCTCCCAGGAGCTATTTGACGCCATGGATTTCCAGCGTGCCTCCCAAGCCTATATCTGGTCCACGCCGGCCGTCTCTTTCAAGCAGTGGCAGGTCGCCCAGGCCAAGACTTTCGGAGCCACAAAGCTCGGTGACTTTGTGGTCTACAAGACCCTGAAGGAAAAGCGGGGCATTGTCACCGCCAACCTGACCACACCCTATGTCATCAACTTCCTTTCCCTCGCCGACGGGTCCATCAAGGTCAAGGTGCCTGCCGGGCCCATTGCCGGGATGTTCCTCGACCTCTGGCAGCGCCCGATCTGCGATATCGGCCAGACCGGACCGGACCAGGGCAAGGGCGGTACATACATCATTGTCGGCCCTGAGGACGACAAAACGAAATATGAGGGAAAGGCCGGTTTCGTCTATCAGTCGGAAACCAACAATATCTTCATCGGCCTGCGTCTGCTTGACTCCTCTCCTGAGTTCGAGAAAAAGATCCAGAAAGAACTAAACGTGGCCCGGGTCGGCGAGAGCTTCAAGCCCATTCGTTTTATCAAGGGGGTGGACAAAGAGTGGTCCGCCACCGCCCCGCGGGGCATGGACTATTGGAAACTGCTTAGCCAGATTTATCAGGAAGAGCCAACCCGGGAGCAGGACAAGCTCTTTGCCGCCATGCTCGAGCCTCTGGGTATCCAAAAAGGGAAGAATTTCGCGCCCGACGAGCGACAGCGGAAAATTCTGCTCAAAGGAGCGGCTATGGGTGAATTGATGCTGAGGAACATGCAGACCAACCCGCGTTTCGCGAAACCTTACTGGCCGGGCACCCATTGGTACAAGAGCTTTGATTTCACCGTGCCCCAGATCACCAAAGAGAAGGTAGAGCTGGACGAGCGCGCCGTCTGGTTCTACGAGGCGGTAACCTCCTCAGAAGGTATGGTGAATCCCACACCGGGCAAGGGCCAGGTCTACATGACCACTAAGTACGACTCAAAGGGCAAGCTCCTGCGGGCGGACAAGACCTACCGCCTGCATGTACCGAAGGATGTGCCAGTCGCCCAGTTTTGGTCGGTTACGCTTTACAGCGAGGATACCCGGAGACCATACGACAATGGGGGCAAAGACATAGCCAGCATCAGCCTTGACTCCAAAATGAAGCAGCTTCAGTACAACAAAGACGGCTCAGTTGACCTCTATATAGGGGCTAAAGCTCCTAAGGGAATGGAATCCAACTTTATGAAAACCGTTGGTAAGGACGGTTGGTTTGTCTATTTCAGGCTGTATGCTCCAACTGAACCGTTCTTTGACAAGTCGTTTTCCTTGCCCGATTTCGAGGAAATCACTTTTTGATTGAATCAGCTAACGACTTCACCGGACGTTGGGCGAAGAGGTAATGAAAATGGAAGTCAGGCCATTCGATCCAAGAGATGAAGCTGCTGTCGTCCAGTTGTGGAAGGACTGCGGTTTGGTTGTTTCTTGGAATGATCCCCATAAGGACATCCAGCGCAAGCTTAAAATGCAACCTCAAATGTTCCTCGTTGGATGTTCAGATGAATAGATTATTTCCACTGTCATGGTTGGTTACGACGGCCATCGTGGTTGGATCAACTATCTTGCCGTACATCCCGGCTACCAGCGTACCGGAATCGGGAGGCACATGATGGAAGAAGCTGAAAACCGTCTTCGAAAAACTGGATGCCCGAAGATCAATTTACAGGTCCGCAGTAGCAACACTGCGGTGATTGAATTTTATAAGGCAATCGGGTTCATGCCTGATGATGTTGTCAGTTTCGGCAAGCGTCTTAACCCGGATGATGGAGTAGAACAAATTGCTGGAGAGGGATGTTCGTAAACTCGTGCTTCCCAGCTCAACTCGGGGATTGGCCACAGAAATGAAACTAACTGAACGAGCCAGATCGATCATCAAATGGTCCTCGCAAGAGATCGCCTTCTATCGCGTTGTGCTGAAGCATCCTCGGACTCCTCATACATCACGGTTCTTGCTGGGCGCGGCAATAACCTATGCGGTCTCGCCTATTGACCTGATTCCGGATTTCATCCCGGTGATTGGGCATCTCGACGACGTGATTGTCTTGCCCGTTCTGATCTGGCTTGCACTTCGGCTGATTCCAAAGGATGTGATTGCAGAGTGTAGGAATCGACAGAAAGAGAATGCGAGCGGCCAACAATGTGTTCAAGCTAACGCTGAGGACGGCGCGTTTTAGCACCACGGTGTGCGAAAGATGACAAAAAATGAATAAGAGAAAGATTCTTCAAAAAATACTTTCAGGTTCAAAAAACATAAGGTTCTCTGATATGGTAAATCTTATTCAAGGTTTTGGCTTCACTTTATCAAGAACAGATGTGAGTCATCATATTTTCACTCGGCCAGACATTCTGAAACTTGTCAACCTGCAAAATGTGAAAGGTCAGGTGAAGCCATATCAGATTCGTCAATTTCTGAAGCTTGTCGAGAGATATAATCTGAAATTGGAGGAGAACGAATAATGCGCGACTACCATATGAATATTTTTTATTCCCAAGGTGAAGGTGGGTAGATTGCTGACATCCCTGATCTTGAAGCATGTTCAGCATTTTGTGATACCCCTGATGAGGCGTTTCATGAAGTTCAAAAGGCCAAATCTCTTTGGATTGAGGCCGCCAAATCGGAAGGTAAGCCAATCCCGCTGCCTAAGTATCGGCCGGTTATTTATCAAGCACAATTTGCTTGGCAGGAAAAAACCGAACAAAGAAATTGAGATGGATTTTGAAAAGCTAATGCTTTTCAAAACCACTCATACCCGACATTCGGCATATCAATAAAAGGAGGAAGTTATTTATGAAGTACTTCAAAAAGCTGTCATTGGTATTTTCAGCTGGTTGTTTGGGCGCGTTCGTAAATAGTCTTGTGGTGTGGTTATTTGGCTTGCTCGGCATCACGGCTGCCTTCGGAGTTCATATTGCTCCAGCCTTAACAAAAGGTTGGTTATACCCTCGGATTATTTGGGGTGGTATATGGGGCATTATTTTACTTGTGCCGCTGATCAAGAAGTCAAATATTTTAAATGGGATTGTACTGAGCATTGCGCCCACCTTGGTTACTCTGCTTGTTGTCTTTCCTTCAAAGGGAAAGGGAATGATGGGGTTAGAGCTTGGCGCTCTTACTCCTATATTTCCGCTGATATTCAATTCGATATGGGGTGCCGTAGCTGGGGCATGGTTTAGTATTGTGAACGAGAATAGACATATCTGATAACAGAGTAATGCAGAAAGCCGAACGAATCACGCCACCTGACCGTTGCTCCGCAGGTGCTCTATGGCAGCAGGTGAGTTTTCACATTGTATGTAAAAAAATATATTACGAGGTTTTAAAATGCAACCAGCTCCAATAAAAGACGTTATCTCTTTCGAAGATTTTGAAAAAATAGATATCAGAGTGGGTACTATTATTTCTGTCAGTGAGGTTGAAAAATCAAATAAACTGATGAAGTTAACCGTGGATTTTGGTGATCACACGAGATCAATCCTCGCAGGCATAAAACAAGAACGTGATAACCCAAAAGAAATAGAAAATAAACAAGCTCTTTTTGTTCTCAATTTGCCTGAAAAAAAGATGGCCGGTGAAGTATCACAAGGAATGCTCTTTGATATTGGTTATGCAGATAAGGTTACCCCATGCCTCGCCATTCCAGAAGTACCGGTTCCAAATGGCTCAAGGGCAGGATAAATGGCATACAACCAGTCGTTCCACCGGACTCGCTAACTTCAACGTTAAATGGCACAATCTGGAGCCGCCCAATGAGAAAATTCACAAAGAAGATCATGCATACCAGTGTATTCCAAAACGGTCTAAACGGCGGAAATCCTTGTCCCGTTGTCCTTGATGGAGATGACTTAACTTGATAGGTGAAGAAACCGTAAAAATGGCCAATGACAACGGTTGCTACATTAGCCCGCAGACAGGTGTATATTTGTCGCCTGCCCCGGATAGTTTCACGCCTGAGCAAAAAGAACGACAAAAACAGGCTGCCGACGGATTGGAGAGCCTGATGACACTGTGCATAAAACACAATGCAAAAATCGGTTTTGGCAGCGACCTGATTATGGACCAAAAAGAAGCCCTTAATCAGGAATTTACAAATCGTACAAAGTGGTTTTCAAATGCAGAAATTTTGAGACAGGCAACTGCTATTAATGGTGAAATTTTAGCGCTGTCCGGCCCACGCAATCCTTATCCCGGTAAACTTGGGGTTATTGAAGAAGGGGCTTTGGTCGACATCCTCTTGATTGACGGAAACCCGCTGGAGGATATCTCCATCTTGTTGGAACCTGAAGAGAATCTTGCCCTGGTCATGAAAGACGGCAAGATTTATAAGAATACAATTGGTTGATTGTTGAGGAAAAATCTTACCTTCTATCTAGTTGATGGCCGCATGGGGTTGGTATGCTCGACATTCTTGAATTCATCGCCGTGGTCGCCGCCGGAATCTACGGCATTCTCCACGCCCGGGCAAAACGCATGGATCTTATCGGCGTTTTCACCGTCGCCTTTTTAACCGCCCTTGGAGGGGGAACGCTTCGGGACCTGATCCTGGATCGCGACCCCATTTTCTGGATCCGGCATCAGGAATATGCCATCGCTGTTTTTGTGATGGTCCTTCTGGCAAGTTTTTTTAAACAGTTTCCTCCGAAATTGGAGCGCGCCCTGTACATTCCCGATGCCGTTGGCCTGGCGCTTTTCACGATCCTGGGCGCCGATTACGCCCTGCAGGCGGATGTGCCGCTTTTTGCGGCGGCCATTATCGGCGTGGTAAACGGTGCCTTCGGCGGGGTCATCGCCGACATCATGTGCGACAAGATACCGAGCCTCTTTGTCGGCGGGCCATTATACGCAACCTGCGCCTTTCTCGGTGCCTGGATCTTTTTCGGTTTACTGCACCTGCTGCCCGGGTGATTTGGCCGTGAATAATAACTCTGGCAGTGTCGCGGCGTTGCGTGAGATTTGATTTTTTTGTGAGATGTCGTCATTTTTTAACGGGCTGATTTGTGCTAAATATTGTCTATGGAGATCATGACCGCGTGGAAAAACCGCCTGCCTGCCTGGTTTTTGCTTGTCCTTTCAGGAATCCTGCTGACGGTTTCGTTTCCGCCTTTTAACCTTTACGGTTTTGTCTGGATTGCCCTTGTCCCTTTTTTTGTCGCGATGGCGGGTGAGCGCAGCCCGCGCAAAGGATTCCTGTACGGATTTTTTTTAGGGTTTATCCATGTGTCAACGACCATGTACTGGGTCAGTGTTTCGATCTATACCTATGGCAGTATTCCGGCCTTCGGCACGGCTGTGCTTACCTTGGGGTTGATTCTTATTCTCTCTCTTTACTGGGGATTGTTTGGCCTGATTCTGGCGATACTGAACGGGTATGAAACGGTCTGGCTGATACCTTTTTTTACCGTATTTATTGAATTTCTTAAGGGAGTTCTTTTTACAGGTTTTCCCTGGAATTTGTTGGGAACGGCCTTGCCGCCGTATCTTGCCATTTCTCAGATTGCGGATATAACAGGGGTCTACGGCCTGAGCTTTCTGATATGTTTTGTAAATTTTTTTGTTTTTCGCTTTCTTGTCAGATATTTTAAGGGAGAGATTGCACTGATTCTCAGGGAAGGTGTTATCGTTTTTCTGGTGCTTGCGTTGGTCTATGGCTATGGCCTGATCCGGGTGGCCGGGATCCAGCAGCGCATAAAGAGATGGAAAAAACTTCGGGTCTGTGTTGTTCAGCCAGATATAAATCAGGCCCTTAAATGGACACAACCCTGGGTTAAAAAAGGTCTTGATAAATATCTCCGGATGTCTGAAACGGCTTTAAAGGGGTTTCAGCCTGATTTGATTGTCTGGCCGGAATCTTCCGTAACTTTCTATTTTAACGAAGAGCCCGGCCTGACGGAGAAAATTCAGGCGTTAACCCGGCAAAACCATTTTGATCTTGTCCTGGGCGCGACGGCCTACAAAAAAGGAGAGGAAAAAACAATTTATCACAACTGCGCGTTTGTTATTTCAAAGGCCGGAAAGTTGCTTGATGAATATGACAAGGTGCACCTGGTCCCCTTTGGTGAGTATATTCCCTTGAGGGGATGGCTGCCCTTTGCGAAGAACATCGTGGGGACAGAAGAAGATTTTACCCCCGGAAGGCAGCTTAACCCGTTAAAAACTTCCTGCGGACTGGTGGGGGCAACTATTTGCTTTGAAGGAATATTTCCAGCTCTTTCCAGGGAGCTGGTGCGGCGCGGAGCGATACTCCTCGTTAACCTGACCAATGATGCCTGGTTTGGGAAAAGCTCGGGGCCTTATCAGCATCTGCGCATGAGTACCTACCGGGCCGTGGAAAACAGGGTTTATTTCGTCCGTGCCACGGGGACAGGGGTCTCTGCTGTTATTAATCCCCTGGGCCATATTGTGGCAACAATTCCCCTTCAGACCGCGGGGACCATCAGGGGCGTCGTTCGAAAACGGGAGGGGCCCGAGACATTTTATACACGGCATGGAGATGTCTTTCTGTTTTTTTGCGTTATTTTTAGCGTATTTATCCTGATTGGGATGGGAATAAAGAAATTATTTGGTAAATAGGGAGGGTGAGAAATGGAAGGGAAAAAGGTCAGCGATTCAAAAGTTGAAATGGCCCAGATGATGCTGCCGGAGGATGCCAATGTCGCGGGAAATGTTCATGGCGGGACCATTATGAAGCTCATTGATAATGCGGGTGGGGTGGTCGCGCACCGCCATTCGCGGAGCAATGTTGTGACCGTCTCCATCTCGCAGATGTCGTTTCACGCCCCTGTTTATATTGGAAATGTTGTGTTTCTTAAGGCGAGCGTGAATTATGTTGGCAGGACTTCCATGGAGGTAGGGATTCGCGTGGAGGCTGAGGACCTCAATACCGGCAACCGGGTCCACACGGGTTCCGCCTATCTTTCTTATGTCGCTTTGGATAAAAGCGGAAAGCCCGCTGCTATCCCCCCGCTTATTGTTGAAACGAAAACGGAAAAAAGACGGTACGAAGAGGGCAGAAAACGCCACCTTTTCCGCGCCTCCAAGCGCTGAAAAAGCAGGTTTTCTCTCTTTTTTTCTGTTTTAAAAACCGGGGTGTGTTAAGCGGCTGCTTTGGTTTCGGTCGTTTTTTTCTCTTTTGCCGGGGATGCTGATGTTTTTTCCTCGGGCTTTGTCTCGTGATGCTTCCTGGCAGGGGAGGCGCTGGATTTGCTGGCATAGTCTGTCGCGTACCATCCGGATCCCTTTAAGTGGAACGTGCAGTTTGAAATAAGTTTGGTAAGCTCCCCGCCGCATTCGGGACAGTTTGACTTGGGCGCGTCTGAAAATTTCTGCATAAATTCAAAGTCTTTTCCGCAATTTACACAATGATATTCGTAGATAGGCATGGCTTTTCCTTTACCCCTCCTTTTTGCTCTCTGAGCAAATATAGCGATATTTTTTTAAAAGTCAAGAGGGGGTTTGACCCGAGCCGGTGGCTCTGATACGTTACCATTCATGAATAGAGAAGAATCCGCGATATTATCAGGCAGGCGTTTGATTGAAAATGGAATTCTGAAGAAATATCAGGAATGTGACCTTGCCGGATACCACTTTATTTTGCGGGATACTGCTGTTTCTTACACGCGCTTTCTATCTGAAATCCTATCTGAGATCACAACGGGTCGAATTAAAAATAAAGGGGTGAGGCCCGTTGCCGCCGGAAGGGAACGCGTTTTTTTTATTACCCTTCCGGATGGTGAAGAGGTCGTGATTCGTCCCTACCGCCATGGCGGAATATTTGGCGCGGTTTCAGGGAGTAATTTTCATGATCCCGCGCGTTTTATTTCAGAACTTGCTGTAACAGAAAAGGCCCGGGTGTTGAAAATTACAGCGCTGGAACCTGTTGGAATAGGCTATGTTCAGTCAAAGTGGGGTTTTTGGGGAGTCTGGATGAGCAGGCGTTTAAAGGAAAGCTGTAATCTCCAGATATGGATGCGGGCGTTTCCGCCCTCATCTTCAGTGATTTTTCAGGTTGCGGAAACCATTGGTAAAATGCATCAAGCTGGAATCAGTCATCCGGATCTTACGGTTCAGAATATTATGGTTATGCCTGATTCCCGGCATCAGCCCACTGTTTCCATTATCGATTTTGATGGCGCCATAATGCGTGCCCCCCTTTCAGCCACGACATGCATGCGACAGTTGCGGAGGTTGGACCGGTCATTTTTGAAATGGATTCCGGAAACGTCGTCCTGGCAGAAACCCATAATTCGGCTTCGGTTTGCCGTGGCGTATTGTCAATTTAACCCCGAGATACGCCCTTTGATGGAAAATTATTTAAGAAAAATAAGGCAGTATATGCTCCGCTACCGTGTGGGCTGGCGGCTTCAAAAAATCCTCAAGGGGGGCTGAACACCCCTTTTCAAATGGTTTTGTGCCAAGATAGAAAATTTTTTACCAGGTTTATTTCTTTTCCAGCCCAGAAATGATCGGTTCCGGCGAAGGGAATCAAGGTAACCTCGCGGCCGCTATTTTCGAGTTTTGAGCGCAGGATTGAAAGGCTGCAATAGGCATCGGCATCGCCGGCCATGATGAGATGGGGAACGGAGATAGTGGGTGAAAAATCGAAGGGGATCATTGAAACAGGGGGTGAAACAAGACAAACCCCTTTCACCGACTCGGGGAGAGGGCCAAGGCGATGGATGACATAAGCGCCGAAGGAATATCCAATCAACAAAAACGGGGTGTCTTTGTACCCCTGTTTTACAAGAAAGGCAAGGGCGCCCAGGATATCCTGCGTTTCTCCAAACCCTTCTTCATGGCGGCCTTCACTAACTCCCACCCCTCGGAAATTGAATCGGAACGTCAGGAGTCCGCGTTGTGGCAGGTGTTTCCAGAATGCCTCGATAACAGCGGTATACATATCGCCACCATAAAGCGGATGCGGGTGGCACAGGACGCAGACGCCTTTGGGAGGCCCGTCAGGTTTATTCAGTTCCCCGACGAGCGAGAGGCCGTCGATACTCTTAAAAATAACCTTCTGTTTGCTTTCCATAATGCCGCGGAGATCTTGAGCCGGGGAAAAATTTCTCCGGCTCAGGCGTATCAAGGCCGACCATTTATCCCTTTATAAGGCCTTCCTGCATAATAAGTCCGAGGTTCTGTTTTCCTTCTGTTGCCTTGATAAGCCTTTCGTATCTCCCCTTGGGGCCAAGAAAAAGGACAAATTGTTCAAACAGCGCGGGCTCGAAGGCGTCTTCCAGGGCGAGATCCACTTCAACCTCCGTGCCCGCAGTGACATACCCCCCAAACCTCAGGTTGTAATCAGACTGGAATTCCTGCATTTTCATCAGGGCGTCATAGGGGCTGTAGGCACGCTGATAATAACGAACCGTCGTGAGGGCATCAAAGGAATCCATAAGCATCGCGATCTTACTGAAAAAGTGAAGGTCTTTGCCTGTTAAACCCAGGGGATAGCCGGTTCCGTTACAGCGTTCGTGGTGCTGAAGAATCATCTTGGCGGCACCTTCAGGGATGGGTTTTCCGTTTAGAACCTCTATCCCCCATTCCGGATGTTTGCGCATAATTGCCCATTCTTCTTCTGTCAGGGGACCGCGTTTTTTGAGAATTTCTTCTCCCACCTTCACTTTTCCCAAGTCGTGCAGAATAGCGCCCATGCCCAACTCTTTCAACTGTTCTTCGTTCAATCCGATGTAGGACCCGAAAAGGAGAGAAAGGACCGCGACGTTCACGCAATGGGTATAGGTATAATAGTCGATAGAGAGCACGTCTATAAGGGAAAAAGCCGCGTCTGGACGCTGGGTGATATAGGAAATAATATTTTGAACAAAATCAGTTGCGCGTTGGATGTTATTTCCTGATCTTGGGTCATCCAGGAGATCCACAGTCAAATTTACCGCGGTCTCATAAACAAGTTCCTGCTTTTCTTCGCGCCGGAGCCCTGGGACGTTGCGATTTAAAAGATCATGAAGTTGCCCCTCCACATATTGCAGATAGGACTTATATTCTTTGCGCTTAACGTAGAGCTTCTTGGAAAGAGATTCAACTCTTTTAAGATGAGATGCGTTGAGCGTCATGGTTTTCCCCCGGTAGAGGACATACCGGGGGATATCGTAGCTGTCGCGATGAAAGATATAGATGTCGAAATCACGTATTCTGCTTGGATTCAGGGTCCATGATTTGATCCCGACAAATTTTTTTGGTGTCGTGATCGTTTCAATATATGGGTGATGTTTCTTTATCGATTTTGACACGGGTCGAACCACACCTCTCAAATTATTTCATATTAGTTTAAATTTATACACCTGAAAAAAACAAAACGCAACCTTAAAAATTTTTTGTGTCGCGGTTTTCAAGGGAACAGGTAAAAGGTAAAAGGTAAAAGGTAAAAGACAGAAGACACCATGATAGCAGATGTCGATAATCAGTATTTATGTGTTATATGGAATATAAGTTATTTTTTAGGATTATTTAAGATAATTTTCTTGACAAACAAGCGGGGGACTGTTATTAAAGCTACATGAACAAGGAAATGATGACAACCCGGGATGTGGCGCTTTATCTTGGCCTGAATGAGAAAAAGATTTACCAGCTCGCGAAAAACAGGGAAATTCCCGCGGCGCGGGTCGGCGGAAAGTGGATTTTTCCCCGCAGCCTGATTGACCAGTGGATACATGAAGGCGCGGAGAAGAACCTGAAGGCTGTTGAACCGGAACTTCATCCGCCTCTCTCTGTCATGGGGAGCAATGACATGGCCTGGGATATCCTCAGCCATATCCTGAAAAACTCGCCTTATAATCTTTTAATTTCCCGCGCGGATGTTGGGAGTGCAGGCGGACTGGTGGCCCTAAACCACAAAATGGCTCAGGTTGCCGGGGTACACCTTTTCGACCCGGAAACAGGAACTTATAATATTCCGTTTCTAAAGGATTATCTCCCGGGGAAAAAAATATCTGTGGTAAACCTTTTTTACCGGGAGCAGGGGCTGATGGCCAGAAAGGGGAATCCGCTGTCTATACAAGGGGTTGAAGACCTTCAGCGGCCGGATGTCCAGTTTATCAATCGTCAGAAAGGATCTGGAACGCGGTTGCTTCTGGATTCAACTTTAAAAAAATTAAAGATTGATCCCGCTCAAATCAGGGGATACCTTCGCGAGGTTGACACACACATGGCTGTCGCGCTGGAAATTATTCGCGGCAAGGCAGATGTTGGAATGGGAATATTTGCCGCGGCACGGGCCCTTGATCTCTATTTTATCTCCATAAAAAACGAGCGCTATGACCTTGTTATTCCCGGGGAATATATCCAGACCCCGATGGTTGAAATCCTTCTGCATGTGATTAAAACACCGGAATTCCGGGAAGCCCTTTTGGGATTGGGGGGATATGACCTCAAAGAAACAGGGAAAATAATCTGGGAGGGTATTGTATGATTGGAAAGGGAAATAATGCCGGAAAAACCGGGAGGCTTTATGTACTTATAACGGGCTTGATTATAGCTTTGATGTTGGCCTCTCCCCTTTCGGCAAAAACGCCCAAGCTGACTTTTGGCGCGGAAGTTCGATTCAGGGGTGAATCCCTGGACAACTTTAATCTGGCGTTCTATGGCCCCAATCCTTCCAAAGGCAAGTCCCATGATCAATTTCTTCTCGGAAGGTTCCGTGCCGGGTTTGATTATACGCCCAACCAGGTCATTCATCTCGCCTTATGGGGACAGGATGCCCGGGAATGGGGGTATGGGTTTAAAGATAAGGATTTTTACAATCCTGTCTTCGGAACGCAACATAACCCCTTTAAAGATGAATTTGAACTCTGGAATACCTATCTGGAGGTAAAAAAACCTTTTGACTGGCCTCTTGCGGTGAAGGCCGGGAGACAACGGATTTTTTACGGGGACAAACGCGTTTTTGGCCCAGGGCAGTGGGGGAATTCAGGAAAATGGATATGGGACGCGGTTAAGATGTCGTTTTTTATTCCGAAGGGGTTTGTGGATGTCTATTATGGGCGTACCATGATCCACCAGCCGACAGAGTTTAGCTTGAATCATCGCCATGGCTTCGAATCCATCGGGACCTATGCCCACATCACCCTCCCCAAAAGCATGGGGGAGATTGGCGTGGAACCCTTTGCCATGACGAAATACGACAGCCATGACCATTACAAGGGAGAAGATGGACGTTACGGAGACCTGAACGCCGCCTACGCGGGGATGCGGGTATTCAAAAAGAATCTCCGAGGATTTGATCTTGATGCCACTTATGTGCGGGAGTTTGGAAAGTTAGCCAATGATACAATCCAGGCGTATGGGTATCATCTACTCGCGGCCTACACCGTTACATCCTGTCCCTGGCGCCCGCGGGTCAGCCTCGAGTATTCGGTTGGATCAGGAGATAAAAATCCGAAGGATGGCACCCGTGGATCCTTCGACGGGGCCTTTGGAGCGCGGGATAAGATGTATGGACGGATGAATCTCTTTAAATGGCGGAATATCAGAGACGCTCAGATTAATTTGGAGCTATGGCCGCAAAAGTGGAAATGGTTCTATATCAAAGCGGAGTTCCATAAGTTCTGGCTGGATGAGGAAAAGGATGGTTGGTCTTTAAACCCGAAACTTTACAGAGACAAAACGGGAAACTCCGGGAATGAAGTGGGCCGGGAGGTTGACATCGTCTTCAGGTTTAATCTCCCCAAGGGGCACCAGATTCAGGCGGGATATGGCCATTTCTGGCCCGATGAATTTGTCAAAAAACTGGCCTCCAACAAACAGGCAGATTGGTTTTTTATTCAGTGGCAATATAAATTTAACTGGAAAATACTATAGGGCTGAGGACTGAGAAAAACACGCATCCGAATCACCTGTTAACACTTATGAATGCATTATAATGAGAGGGAGATATTGTAAAATGGAAAGATTACGCGTGAAACACAGTTGGTTGATTTTGTTTATTATTGGAGGTGTTCTTTTTTTAAATTCCATGGCGTTTGCGCAGGGTAAACCCACTGCTGTTTATGGCGAAGGACAGGCGAGTTTTGTGGTGGCCACGGGCAGCCCGGGGGCGCTGGGATTGCTCAAGGCCCTGGCAGAACCGTTCTGCAAGGCGAATAACTGTCGCTTGATATGGTTCAAGAAGGGGAGCGGCGCTTCCCTTGCCTTTATGAAGAAGGGAAAATGCGACGTGATTATGGTCCATGCCCCCGCGGCGGAGAAAAAGGCGGTGGCCGAAGGCTGGGCGGTCCATCGCACGCTCCTTGGCGCGAATGAGTTTTTTATTGTGGGCCCGAAATCGGATCCCGCCGGGATCCGAAAGGCCAGATCGGCCAAGGAAGCCTACGCGATGATCGCGAAGGCAAAAGCGACCTTCTTCTCCAGGGGTGACAATTCCGGGACCAACAAACGGGAACTGAAGATATGGAAATGGGCGGGAATCAAGCCCTCGGGTCGCTGGTATGTCATTACGCATGGATTTATGGGGCCGACCCTGATGCGCGCGGATAAAGAAATGGGATATTTTATGACGGATAACAGCACTTACTATGTTAAAAAAGCGAAATTGGAACGCATGGTGCCGCTGTTCAAGGGAGACCCCATCCTGACGAACGTTTATCACGCCCTGATACCGAATTCCGAGAAATACCCCAAACGAAATACCAAACTGGCCCTCAAATTTATTACGTTTGTTGCCTCCCCGACCGGCCAGAAAATCATTCACACCTTTGGGGAGAAAAGATATGGCCGTCCGCTTTACCGGGACGCGTCGGTCGCGAAAGAATTGGAAAAAAACCTGGGAGGCATGCCCGGGGCCGCGAAAATCAAGGGAAAGGTAATTATCTTTCACGCGGGTAGTTTGACTCTCCCCTTACTCATGATGGAAAAGGCCTTTGAGAAAAGCCATCCCGGGGTGGATATTGTCCGGGAAGCGGCGGGCAGTCGGACCTGTGCCCGAAAAATTGTGGATTTGAAGCGTCCCTGTGACCTGATGTTCTCGGCCGATGATTCCGTTATCGACAAATTTCTCGTTCCCGCCCATGCCAATTTCAACATCCGTTTCGCGAGCAACCAGATTGTCCTGTGTTATACAAACCAAAGCCGTTTTCATGACAAACTGACGGCTAAGAACTGGTACAAGATACTTCTCGACAAAAAGGTCATCTGGGGGCAGGCGGACCCGAATGCCGATCCCTGTGGATACCGCGCCCTGATGGTTATGCAGCTCGCCGAAAAATATTATAAAATAAAGGGATTATACAAGGCGCTTCTGGCGAATCGCCCCCTCAGAAACGTCCGGCCGAAATCTGTGGAATTGATTGTCTTGCTCCAGACGGGCGACATGGATTACGCGTGGGAGTACCGCTCCGTGGCCGTCCAGCATAAACTGAAATTCCTCTCGCTCCCTGAAAAAATCAATCTGGGAAGCACCGATGATAACGATTTTTACAAACAGGCGGCGGTTGAAATATCGGGGAAAAAACCGGGGGCCAAAATAAAAAAAATCGGCAAGGCCATTACCTACGGCGCTACGCTCCTGAAAAAAACGAAAAATAAGGCCGCCGCACTGGCCTTTCTAAATTTTGTTCTTAACCCGGACAAGGGATTGAAAATTCTGAAAAAGATGGGACAGCCCCCTGTCGTTCCGGCATGGGTCACATCCAAAGCGATGAAACAGAAGATTCCAGCACAGTTACGGCAGTGGGTTGTGGTTAAATAAGATACAGGAGTAAACCAAACCTATCGTCTTCGTAATACCGTGAAGGTTTCGATGTGAAATGTCTGCGGAAACATGTCAACAGGAATGACAGACCGGACATCATAGACTGCGGGGGAGAGCATCTTCAAATCACGGGCGTGCGTCATGGGGTCACAGGAAACATAAACGATGGTTTCAGGACGCTTGTCTGACGCGGTTAGCAATTTGGCTATTTCCAGCGCCCCGGTTCTTGGTGGGTCCATGACCAGGATATCATAGGGAGGTTGTTCCTTGTGCTGAAGATGTTTGCGAAGGAAATCACCCGCGTCGGCACAGATAAACCGGGCCGAATGAATGCCATTTGTAGCGGCATTTTGCCGGGCCATTTTGATGGCAGACTGCGTGCTGTCTATACCGGTTACCCGTCCCCCCTTCAGGGCAATCGGGAGAGAAAAGTTTCCCATCCCGCAGTAAAGATCGAGAACCTTCTTTTTGCAGGATGATGCCCCGTTATCTTCGATGATTTTTGTTAGGAGAGCCGTAAGACGCCGGTTTTGAGCCAAATTAACCTGTGAAAATCCGCCTGGAGGAACCGTAAGCTTTAAAGCGTTATCTGCCATTGGCTGAAGGGCTACTTTGCCTGCCCCTGCGAGGAGCGTAGGTGCCCCGTTGCAGCGCGTATCCACCCATAATGAGAATCCTCCCCGCTCTGCGAGAGTGGCAACTTCCTGAAGGGCGTCCTGTGTAGAATCTGTTCGTCGAGATGCCCCGGGCCGAAACCGGAGAATTACCCGCGGGGTTCCATTGTCCCCCACTTCCAGAAGAAGTTCTTTGCCCATGCGTGAGAGAGGACGCGCTGTCAAGACTTTTTGAATGTTACTCAGGATATTATTCAATCGGGGGTCGAGTAAGGGGCAGCGCTCAATAGGGATGATTCGATGGCTCCTGTTTCGATAAAAGCCCACGCCTTCCTTCCCCCAGGCCAGGCGTGCCCGTGCCCGGTAATGCCAGGGAGAGGGAGATGGCAGTATCGGGGCCACCCGCTCCGCGGGAATGGATGCTGTCTTCGCAAAAATTTCGGCGACAATCTTGTGTTTCCAGTGCCCTTGTTTCCTGTAATGAATATGCTGCCACTGGCACCCCCCGCATCGGCCGAAATCAGGACAAGGCGGAGCTACTCTGTCGGGAGAGGGGGATAAGACCTCCAAAAGCCGTCCCTGAATGAAGTGTTTTTTCTCCTGGGCCGTTTCCCACGAAATAATGTCGCCGGGCGCGGTAAAAGGGACAAAAACAGCCTTTCCGCCCCAATGCCCCAGGCCGCTTCCCCGATAGATCAGTTTCTCAATTTTCAGGCTTTTTTGACGGGCTGCTTTCATCTCTTTTGGATATTACCACAAAATGGCCCCGGCGGGTAAATCCGTTGCGCCTGGGAGCGAATTTTCAGCTCAGCTATGTGCGATATATTTGCTGTTCTTTCAACCTGTAAAAATTTATGCGCCGTAAACCTTGTTTTTTGTCTTGGATTTCTATACGCTATCAATACTAACAGCAGTCAGGAGCTGCTTAACCCGTATTGCGAAGGGATGAAAGGCAAGGGAGGTTAAAATGCTTATTATTATTTTTGGATTCTTGTTCGGTGCGGTGTTGCAATACGCAAGACTCAATAAATTCGATGTCATCAGCGGCATGGCTACCCTCGATGATTATGCCGTGGCCAAGGCCATCGCTTTTGCCATTGGGCTGGGGGCCATCCTGATCAATATTGAGATCGGGCTGGGTCTTGCCGCCTACCATGTAAAACCCATGGTTCTGGGTGGTATTATGATAGGTGGCATCATCTTTGGAATCGGCATGGCTATTCTGGGATACTGCCCCGGGACGCTTGCTATCTCCCTCGGCGAAGGTGCTATGGACGCGTTGCTTGGCGTGGTTGGCGGGCTCCTGGGAGGGTTGGTTTATACACTTGTACTGCCTTTCATAAAACCCATTCTGGGCCCGAACCTGGGGAAAATTTCCCTGAATTCTCTTATGGGGGCGGGTATAGCCTTCTACATTGTTGCCATTATTGTCGGCCTCATTTTTATGGCCATTGCGTTCTGGCTGAACGCGATTGAAAAAGCAAGAAATAACAAATGGTTATATTCAGGAATTGGTCTGGCTATTCTGGAGGTCATCATCTTTTCAAAGGCAACGACCAATCGTCCTATCGGTGCTTCCACCATGTATCCTTATCTCGCAGATCTCTTGTCCAGTGTAACGCATAATGCCTATTTTGCCAAAATTCAGATCCCGGGATACTGGGAATTTAAATTTCTAATAGGATCTTTCCTTGCCGGCTTCGTTGGCTCTCTTGTGAGGAGGGATTTCAAAGTGGTGTTGATTCACGAGCGCTGGAAACAAAACAAGGGGACTTCCAGCATCCAGAGAGTTATCTGGTCTTTTATCGGTGGTTTTATTCTGATTTTCGGCGCCAGAATGGCCGGGGGTTGCACGAGCGGGCACGTCCTGTCCGGCGGCATGCAGCTGGCCATCAGCAGCCTGGTTTTCGGCGTCTTCGTTTTCGCGGGATTACTTGTGACGGGCAAGCTGTTTTATAAAAAGCCCTGAAAACACATGGGGTGACTTAATTCTTGCAAAAGGCTTCTTGTGTTTCCGCGGATCTTCAGGGGTTTATGTTGCTTCAGTGTTTAACCGGCGTCCCTCTTTTTTACTGTCCGGCAGCTTGACAGCGACACAAATTCAGCCTATTTATTTTACCATGTTTGACTGATCCAGTGCGGGCAATCTCCCTTGTCGATGCTAAGATTAATTTTTTGACTTTTCACGGGGGCATCTGTTAGATAAATTGTTTTGGTATCTTTTGACACGCCATTTTGCGTGTAGGTAAATAGCGAAATATTTAGTTTTGGGGACAACTTCCCGTAACACAGGCAGCCGGGGCCAAAAGGAGTTCCATCAATACCCTGCTTGCATTCCTTGAATACCCAAAACAGCGCTTCCACGCCGGAAATACCGACCGTGGGGAGGGTCATGACATAACTTATCTTGCCTTTGGGAAATGATGTCGTTTTGTACTGGATGGGGGAAGAATTTCCCCTGCCGGTGAAGGAAAAGGTGTCTTTGACTGTTTTGGGTTCAATCCAGAATTTCCAATGACTGTGCCAGGTTTGTGGGGCGCTCGCACCGAGACGATAGGGGGTTGCAACAGTAAAAGTCAAATATTGTGCCCCGAATTGAGTATGCCCATAATCACCGAGGACAAAGGCGGAATTTGAGTTGACTTCCATAAAGACTTTTATCCATTTTACGCTTCCGGTTGACGAGGCGCTGAACTGCCATTTGACGTCCTTGATTTTGAATGTTGCATTTTTTGGTTTCTGGTCATTGGTGATTGAAAAAGCACTGCTTTCGATCTGGGCGCTGCGGTCCGATTTTTCGATGAGCGCGGTATATTTTCCCTGGGGTGTGTCTGCTAAGACCGCAATCGAGGCCACGCCGCTATAGGGGTTGATAATCAGCTCTTCGGCAATCTTCTTGTGGCTGGCATTCCAAAGCGAAATATAAAGGTTTGTGTTTTGCAAAGCCTGTTTGTCCAAAACAGTCCACCTAACGTTGTGCCAGCTGCCGGCTTTCCATACCGTTGTTTTGATGGGTTCGGTTATTTTAAGGGTATTAAAGTAAGCCGGGGCTCTATGGGAATAGGAGATTGAAGGACCGCTGGTTTTTAAAGTAAAAGGCGCACTGTCGCCGGAGACAGTCTTGTTGGATGCTTCAACACGCGCGATGAATTGTCCGCTATAAAACTTGGCGGGGATTTTCCAGAGAAGTTCTCCTGTGTTGATAATTGTATTATCGCCCCCTGAGCCGCTACTGATTATTGAAAAGGGGGAAGTTTTACCATCCGGATAAATCGTAATTTTTACCTTCGTGGTTTTGCCAAGCCCTATACTGTACCAGCGAATGGGTAATGTCTGGCCGGACTTCCAGATTGAACCGGATTTTGGGGACCAGACGTTTATGAACGCCGATTCTATGATTTTCGGGGGTAATGGCTTTGCAATGTAAAAAGTATCACTTTCACCGTAAATCTTGCTGTTGTTTGAGGCTGAAACGCGGATAAAATAGGTTCCCGCGGGTATTGTCGAAGGTACCGTCCAGGGGAAGGTGAAGCTCAAAGCGTTAATAGAGCTTTTTATTGTTTTGGTTGTTTTCTTGGTTGTAGCATTTTTAAGCTTGATATTTACCTTATTAATGCTGGCTCCCAAAACAATCCATTTTATTTTATGGGTTGTTTTGTAACGCCATACATTATTTTTCATGGGGGATGATATGCCTATACCGTTAGAAGTCCCCATGAAAATTTCGGGTAAAGGAAGAAAAGCCAGTGGTTTTCTCGCTGCGTAGGGCAATGGTCTTTTCGGTAAAGGCCCAATTCCTGGCTTTGCGATTGAGACGTTTCCCGCGGCAGCCGGTGCGCGATGCGTTGCCGGCACGTTGCCTGGAATGGTGAAATGTTTGCTATCACTGAAAACCAGGTTATCCAGGGTCTGCACCCGCACTATGTACTTGCCTGTGCGTTTGATCCTGGAAAGCGACAGACTGAAATGTCCATTGTTGGAAGCGTTTTTCGTCAGCCAGGCCCCATGGCCGTCAGCGGCCAGACGAGATTGTCCAGCCGGATAAAGCAGAATTTTGATACGGGTATTCATTCTGCCCTTTTTAGACCAGCGGATGTCCAGAAACTTCCCTCTCCAGCCTTTGACCCCGGGATGCTCCGAGCCCTTCATGGCCAGGGTTTCGATTTCCGCTTTGACATTATAGATCTTCCCCAGCACGTTCCTGACAGGTTTCGCCCTCTCGATATGGGGAGTCCGGGCGGGCCCTGTTATCCTGACCCCCTGGATCGGTGCGGCAACAATAATCTGAACCGAGGTGCTGTTGTTCTGTGGTCTTATGTCTTCCTGCCCTTTCTTCGGGATGACCGCAACCTTGACGGTGAAACTCCCCGGCTTTTTAACCTTGAAGGTGGTCTTAACGTCATGTGACTTTCCGGCATCAAGTTTGAGTTTATGGTTCTTGTCTTTGGTGATCTTCTTTCCGTTCAGGTAGAAGCGCACCACGGCATCCTTGAAGGTCAGGAGACCTGTGTTTTGAATGGTTGCCGTAAAGGTAAGGGGTTTTCCTATCTTTGGCTTACTGGGAGAGAAGGTGAGTTTCTGGACACTGAGATCACCTTTCAAAGTCAAGGGCCTGGCTTGATGGATTTTCTGGCGGGCAGGTTGCGCCCGGTGGGATTGCTGCCCGGCAGGGTGACTGTTCCCGGTCCTTTCAGGGGGCGGCAACTGAAGCTGCTGGATGGCAACTGCGGTTGAGCCATAGAAGCAGAAGGCTATAAGGGTGAAAGCAAAAATTGCCTGTACGATATATGTCTTCCTTTTCATGACCTGTCCCCTCCTTTTTTCATGCTGAGATTATACCGGACCATTTTCTATGATCCTTTTTTTAGTAGTTACAGGATGGCACGCACCACCTTCACCAACAACTTCTGGCTTCTGAACAGGTGAGGGGGTAGAAGTATACCGTATCATCAAAATCTCTGTAGGTATGAAGCCTCTTATAGATATAACCTTTTACACAGTTGTTGGCTTCATTGGTTTCCATAATAAGATTATCAGGGTCAATTCTGGCATGGTACTCCCGGACTCCCGGCATGATCCAGTACTCCTGGCGTTGATCGCATTTATATCCGTCTCCCCCAGTATAGGGATCCAGCTCAGGGATGTCGTAGCACTTCCCCCCGCACTTCTCTATCCAGATGCAAAGTTTTGACGGGGGCGACCGGACAGTCCCCATGTTCCTTACGTAGACAGGGATTCTGACATGTCTGTTCAGCTTTGCCCAAATTTCACTACATATACAAACGACAAGGTCAGGCAGATTGTTTGCTCTGTGGGCGGAGAAAGTTTTACGGTCTTCGTTGTTAGATTCATTGGATTCATCGACATCATTGTTGGTATCAATCTCAAGGGTGTGGTGATATTCTCCAGCAGCAGGATAATTGTATGATTTTTCCAGAAGATAGTGTACCCCGTAGTTAAGGGAAGGAATGTTTATGTCATCAAATTCCTTTTGAAATCTCGGTCCGCTTATGGCCAGCTTTGCCTTCGAAGGGCCCGCGCTTCCCAGGGAATTGTTTTCAATCAAGGCCTTTACCGTGATTAATCCCTGTGTTTCATCCTCTTCTATTTCCATGTTCCTGATGATCAAGTCTGGTTTGTAGGTGACAATTTCAAACCGGTCACTGACTGTCAGGTAATTCCAGTCTCCCTTTCTTATTTCGATTCTATAATTGCCTGACGGAATTTCAGGGACCTGCCAGGTAAAGCTGGTGCCGTGAAGTTCTTCACTTATTAATTCATACCGGACACCCATGAGCAGGACAAAAAAACCTTCCTCAGAATTGTGGAAGTTGTCCGTCCACTTGAGAGTGTACGTGTTGCCCTGGACGAGAATCGATCCCTTGCGGGGAAAGATTACCATGTTCGGCGGCGGGATATATTCTTCTGTGGCTATCTGCTGACATGTCATTGTATCGGACCAGGTATTATCTTCGTCGGATTCATCAATCCTGTGGTTCGCATCTGCCTCAATCCTGATTTCCTTGCCGCATGGAGCGGAAGCAAAAGTGTAAGAAAGAAGTTCTGTTGATACACTTGACGGTAAAGGAGGATTGACGTGCTGGGAATGCACAAGGCTGTTTCCGAACCAGATATGAACGTTGAAAGCATCTAATACGGTGAGTGTGCCAATATTTTTTACCTTGTAAGATAATGTTACGGCATCGCCGGGTGAAAAATACCGGGGTAAAAAACTGACCTCTGTTACGATAAGGTTTGGACCATCACCAGGCGAAAACAGTTTGCCGGGCAAATGCTTCCCTTCTGCCTGGAGGATTGAAGGCTTTGAAGCCTGCATTGTCGGATGCGTTTTCGGGGATATGATTGTCGGCTTAAAGGCTTTCGCTTTAACTTTCTTAAAGGCGACCTGGATTTTTTCACTTTTTTTCAGCACAAGTTCAGTATCAAAATCCAGCATGCCGCCCGGTTTAGCCAAAAGCTTCTTGGGATCAATGCCTTTCAATCGCCAGCTCTTTGCCCTGCCACCATGGTGGAGGACCAGCTTTCCATGCCGGTAATCCCCGGCAGTCAGTTTCCCTTTCCCCCTGTTCCGGACACGGATATGAAGCGTGCCGCCCTTGAGATAAATCCTCACGATGGAAAGCAGGGGAGGTGCCTGGGCCAGAAGCGTTGTTTTCTTGGATGCCGCCGGGGCCGGAGAGTACTTCCTGACACTCAGGGTCTTTTCCGCCTCGGCCTTCTTTTTGAAAAACCGCCCACGTCTCGCCAGGCATTTCCTGTAGGTGGTTTCAACGATCCGGCCATTTAACAGGCACCATCCCATGGGTTCACATACCCTGGAAGCTGCTTGTTTGTCTTTGAAAAATATGCCCTTCTTTTTGAAACAGTCTCCCTTCTTCATAAGAGAAACCTTGTGGTTGATGCAGCAATATCCTGGCTGATTCATCTCGCAGTAAAGAAGCGCAGCGCCTTTTTTTTCAAAGAACCGCCCTTTTGCCTCCTGACACTTTCCCCTGACGGTTTTGACGACCTTCCCGTTGATGCAGCAATATCCCGGCTGATTGATCTCGCAATAGTGGGTCGCCGCTGCCTTATTTTCAAAGAACAGGCCATTTATTCCCTGACAGTCTTCCTTTTTTAATGAAGCGACCTTGCCATCTGTACAGCACCATCCTTTCGTCTGGGCATTGAGATACGCCTTCGCGGAATTCCTGTCTTTGAAGAAATGCCCCTTGCACCTGGACCGGGTGCTTTTGAAGATCTTACCATCCGCGCAGCACCAGCCGGTGACGTGGCTACCCTTTTTAGTCTTTGCGGCTTGTTTGGCATAGGAAGAGAGAACACTTCCCGCAGTTATCAGCAATGCCGCCAACAGGAAGGTTATCAGGTGTTTTGTCTGTTTTTTTATAACCTATCCTCCTTCCATTTAGTTTATCAAAGCTACAACGTGAGACAGGAATACTCCCTCTCCCTATCAATAGCTCTCCAGGTGATGTGACAATCATTATTCGAGGTGCTTGTTTCGGGTATCTTGTTGTGCTGATCAAGAATAACGTGAAAATCGAGATCGTCGCCCCTGTGTGAATCATTATAAATAAAGGTATATATTTTTTCCTGGTGCCCGCCGATCCCATCCTCAATCCAGCCGGCCATATCAAGGCCCCGGAGATCAATTCTGATTCGCCGCCAGGTTGTTCCAGCTTCTCGGTTTTCTACGGTGATCTGAATAACAAGCTGTCGTTGCCCGCTCACTGTTCGACGGGAAATTCTGACATGGGATGTGTGAATGTCGATCTCGGGATGTTCACTCTCATCGCCGGGAGTGAACGTGATACCGGCTGCGTCATTATTGCCTGAACTGTTGGTAACGGTTATTTCGGCAGGTCGATTTTCTCCGGCATAAAGTCTGTCGGTAGGATCTCCGTAAGGATCATCCATGGTGTCCGAAAGCTGCATCCTAATCCGGGTGTTATTCCAACTGATAATATTGACCCTGTAAGCGTATCTGTCACCCGGGACAGAAAATGTTAATTGACCCGGGGAGTCTCCAAAGTTCCTCCCGCGTATCGTAAGCTCCTGGAGAGGTGAAATTTCTCTCTTGGAAAGGCGATCGATACGTGGAACCATCGGCTGAATGGTGCAGACATATCTGGGACCTTCTTCGCCACTGTAATAGTAAGGTGTCTCGCTGGGTCCACCCGGTCCCGAAGCGATAAAGGTTCCGGGTGCCGGCGGTTCGACCCGGGCAGGTTTGAGCCAGATCACAGTCTCTTTTGCCGACCGGCCGATGGCTTCTCCCATGGATATCGGAACGATGCAGCGGACACGCCCTTGCGTCCATTCGGTAATCTCGCAGGAAAAAGTCGCATCCGGCAGGGCAATGACCACATGGCCTTCGTTTCTCCCAAAATCGTGGCCGTAAATGGACAGATTCCCCCCGACAGCGACCGGATGGTTGACCGATGTAATCCTGGCCGGAAACCCGGGCTCGGGGAGTGATGGTGCCTGCGCAGTCATCCCCGCATTAGATCCGGCAACTCTTCGTTCTGTGGTCATGCGCGAATTCTGTAATGCCTTGTTGGATTGTTGAGAGGGAGCTATTTTCCTTTTAAAATAGTCGGTTTTTACTGTTGGCATAATCTGCAAAGCACTTGACCTGCTGGCAACAGGGATGAGCAAAGCAGTTTTCTTCGCTTCACCGGGAAGGTTTGAAAATGACGTCTTGATCCTTGCGCGCCGGGTCAACTTGAGTCCGGTATCGAAATCCACGCTTTTGCCGGGGGTGAGCGCCCCCCTGGGATCGACCTTGCCCAAAGTCCAGGTCTTGTTCTTCGCGCCAAATGACAGAATAAGGCGGCCCTTGTCGTAATGCTTGCGCGTAAACTTCCCTTTGCCCTTGTTTTTGACCCGGACATAGATGGTGCCGTTTCTGAGAAAAATCTTCTCCACGGAAAGCAGGGGAGAGAGAGTGGACTTCCCTGATGTCCCCGGACCGGAAGAGGGTTTCTGCTTCTGTGTTGCCTGGCGCAGGGCCTTTTGAGCTTCCGCTTTCTTGGTGAAAAAACGCCCCCTTCTCGTCAGGCAGATCTTGCGGGTGGTTTCAAAAATCCGGCCATTAAACAAACACCAGCCCTTGCAGGCCGCGGCGGCTTTTTCCCTGCCTGTGAAGAACTTCCCTCCCTTGTCCTGACAGCCCCCTTTGGTCATCCTTGAGACTTTTCCATCCAGGCAGCAGTACCCGGGGGTCTGGGCGTCGCAGTAGTCATTGGCGTCATTCTGGGTTGTGAAGAACTTCCCTCCTCTTATTTTGCAATTGCCTTTGGTTATGTTGGTAACCTTTCTATCCGCGCAGCACCAGCCTTTTGTCTGGGCATCGAGATACGCCTTCGCGGAGTTCCTGTCTTTGAAGAAATGCCCCTTATGTTCTCGACAGTAGGAACTGGTACTTTTGATGATCTTGCCTTTCGCGTAGCACCAGCCGACTATTTGACCGCCCTTTTTCCCTTTCGATGCCTGTTTGGCGTAGGAAGAGATGGCAAATGCGGAGACGACCAGTAATGCTGTGAAAAGAAAGAATATTGCATGTTTTGTTCTAGGGTTCATGGTAATTCCCCTCCTTTTTTTATGTTGCCGGTTTTTTACTCTTTATAAGTAAGTGTCAAAATCACCGAAAAAGTTCATTCCTCTGTGAAATTAAATTTTTCATGTCTAAATGAAGATTTAACAATTTAAATTCCCATAAAAAGTTTCCCCTGTAGGGGATCTATTTTTTTCTCCGGAAGAAGGAAAATATTTCCCCCTGTTTTTCTAATACAAGTAAAAATGTCAAAAGGCCCTTGTTTCTAAACCAGGGCACAACGGAGAAAAATCAAAAAAAGGGAGAATACACCAGGAGTTTTCCAGCGATAGCATAGTCTGCGGCCTGTAACGCGATATCTCACCGGAAACGCATACCTTAAAGATGATGTCTGTTGTTGGACCATTACGTGAATCTCTAAATTATAGGTTCTCATAAACAATAACATTGTTTTAATATCATGTCAAAGTCCTGGCAGTGCTTAACGGCATACGTAAAGGGAAAACTAAAGCGTGTAAATAAAATTAAGTTCATATCGAGAAAGCCCCTTTTTGTTGTTGGCTAACGCTTGTTATTCGATGTAGAAAAAATCACTATAGGCTGTTACGCTGGGACAATTATCAAGCTCGAGGCGCAACCTGTATCTCCCGGTAGGAAGCGCGCCAGGCCCGCCCATGTTTCCCGCCCCACTGTCGCCTCCTGCCATCGTTACCCCATAAGACGCATCGTAACAGGAAGAGCCGATGACCCACCGAAAGCCTATTGTCGAAGACACCATAATTCTATAATTAAATGGTAGGTGTCGCGCTATGCAATCATAGTCTCTCCCGTCAGAACTGAGGTAAAGAGAGGCGGTTGCAGTGGGACAGGGATGGGGGCAGTATGGTGAATTGTCCCACACAATATCCACCCTGTCACCACTGGAGAAACGTCTCCTTGAGCCGGAGAAACCAAGTGTTATTGCTGGTTGCTCGATGCGAAACTCCTCGCTTTCCCCGTAAATTCTGGGATCGGTTCTACTTTCAATGCGGATTTTGTACCCAGCTCCCAAGTATATGTCACCTCTGCAATCACCACCGATTATCCAGGGGTGATTAGTCAGGTCAATATGTGATAGCGCTGCAATATTTTCAAGGATTGTTTTTATGCGTCTCCCACGATTCATCAAGATTGCGTTGATCCTTTCAGGCCTAAAATTATAATGGCAGTGAATGGTTGGGGTGGAACCCAGAGACAGGGTTTCTCCATCTACCGAAACTTCCATAGGTGGGACAACGCTGAAAGAATGATCACTTTGATCATCAATCAGGGTCCCCCCGGTGATTATTTTGATAGTGTAGTCATCTCCCTCTTCGTAAGAGCCCGAGACATCATAGTTTACTGTACAGGTATAGGCATTGGCATTGGGACCCGGGGCATCTGAATCAAGTACACAATGGGCGTCTGTTTCATAGATTGTATCCAAAATTCGCCCGTTTTTCATCAGTTGTATGAAGAAGTTCGGCAAAGCATCGCCGGGCATGGCAGAATAGTAACGCCATGAAATCGCCTGTCTGCTTCCTTTGGGCCACAATTCACCGCCGTTGGGGGAGAGCACACTAATACCATAAGCGCGCGTAGTTGATCCTGCGTCCCTGATCCCGCGAGTAAGATAAAAGGGCTTAGAAGAACCGTGAGATTCATTTTCTCCAACAAAGCGGACTCGGTTAAAAAAAGTCATGACATAAGGGCCCCCTTCCTGGAGATCATCGGGAAGGGTACAATCAAGGATAAGGCTTCGCCGATCATCACTCAGAGACACAATAGTGCAAGGCAAGAAACGCCAAACTCCCATCATGGTTTCCGATTGCGATTGCAGGTGAATCCGTTTCTCCAGTTCATCTCCGGGGGGGCTTCGGAATGAAGGAAATTCCGGATCGGGAATAGAGAGGTAGATTGTCACATGCTCATTGGCAAGGTAAATTTGTTTCCTTGGTTCAATAGAAACTAACATTCCATGAGGGGCATAAGCATGCATCTCCGGGGGAATCACCCAGCCAATTTGAAAATCATCACTCACACCATAGATGGCAGCAGTTGCTCGAACCATTACTGTATAGTGCCGGTTGGAAGGCACGTCTGCTGGAACCGGAAGTTCGACGCGCATTTCTCTTGACGGGAGCGGAATGACTGAGACGTCAGCGGTGGCAACGATTGTGTCTCCATTCCTAAGGGTCACTTCGGAAATCGGGAGCGGTTCTCTGCTTTCCTCAAAACTAAAATGCACTTCGATGGTGTCGCCGGGCATAAAATGATTGGTGGATGAAGGCAGGGAAACATGAATTCCCCGATCAATAAAGAGGGGATTGTGTTTGCCCGGCTTACGGATGAGGGAAGGCAGTTTTCCCTGAAGCTTGGCGGGTGTCACGCCTGCCGCACGGGATAATGGAGCAACGCTGGTAACACGTCTGGTAAAAACCTTATGTTTTCCTTCTTTTTGAGTCAGTACTTTCGATGGTCCGAGTCGTACCGTCTTGAATCCTGCTATCCTGACCTTTTTAAAGGTTATCTGGAATTGGATTATTTCTCTTTTTTTCAGCACAAGCCCCGTATCAAAGCTCATCTTTCCGCCCGGTTTAGTTAAAAGTCTTTTAAGATCAATCTGCTGTAAGCGCCACGTATTTATCTTGCCGCTATAACGGAGGACAAGTTTGCCCTGTTTGTAATCCCGGGCGGTCAGCTTCCCTTTTCCTTTATTCTGGAGACGGATATGGACGGTGCCGCCCTTAAGATAGATCCGGGCTACGGAAAGCAGGGGGAAGATAGAAGGCTTGGCTGGTGCCTTGCTTGGAACCAAAAGGGACGAGGGAGCCTGCTTCCCGGACTTTGCCAGATGCAGGGCCTTTTCAGCTTCGGCTTTCTTCGTGAAAAACCGCCCCCGTCGCGTCACGCAGAGCTTTTTTGTACTCTCGAAAATCCGGTTGGTTGACAGGCACCAGCCTTTCAGTTCACAAGCTGAAGTGGCTTTGGTTTTGTCTGTAAAGAATTTTCCTTTCTTTTTCAGGCAGTTCCCCTTATTCGAGGAAACCACCTTGCCATTCAGGCAGCAGTATCCGGGGATCTGGCTATCGCAATAGCTCACAGCGGCCTTGTGGGATGTAAAGAAGTGTCCCTTATGCTTTAGACACATCGAAAGGGTACTTTTGAAGATCTTGCCGCCCGCGCAGCACCAGCCGATAGTATGGCTACCCTTTTTCCCTGAAGGCGTCTTCATGGCGTAGGAAGAGATGGCAAATACGAAGACGACCAGTAAGGCTGTGAAAAGAGAAAATATTGCATGTTTTGTTCTGGGGTTCATGGCAATTTCCCTCCTGTTGCAAGCTTGAATGTTAACATTTTTGAACTCAACCTGTTTGGCTCGGGGCTTCTTTTCATGACAGTGATGGTTTTGTCGATGTCGGTCTGTTTGGTTTTCGCTATGCCCAAAAGCCCCATAAACAGGAAACGCAATACAGTTATTGCCGGAATGACAATTTTTCTCACAGGGTCACCTTTAGGGGTTGTTGTTTTTCGACACCTGCGAACAAGATAAGAGAAGTTTCTCCTCCCTTATTTTTCTGATTGGATTTCCATCTTACCTCCTGCAACCACGGTCAGGTAAGTGAAACATTGAAGAAAGACCGTACACATAGTTTCTAAAACCATTAGGATACACCACGATGTTTGCAGGGATTCCTCGGTCATTTGTAAAACAACTGCAATAAGGATAGCCACCGCTACTACTCTCGCCGAATCTCCAGCACAGACTTCCAGAAGGTGGCTGGTCATAGGATATCCAGATTTCACCACAATACCGCATAATTTCATGGAAGAAAGACTGAGCCGCGCCACAACTCGAGTTGCCGCTAACATACAGACAAACAACAGATACCCGAACCGAAGCATCCAGGGGGCTTTCCCAGTGGATCTGTCTGCCGTGTCTGCATCCGGATGTATTGGTCCAGACCCGGAAACCGGCATACCTTACTTCGAAATAACTGCCCAAGCCGTAGTTAGAAGGATCAGACGTATCGGAGACGCGAATCGCATAATGCGAACCACCATGCAGGGGCACTTCTTCTCCATGAAAAATCCACTGGCCTTCAGATACGCGATTTCCGCCTATATTCCACGTAAACCTTTGCTCGTTCCCACTAAATACCCCCTGGTTTCGGCTTAAGACCATAACCTCTGTTCCGCTTTCGTCCACAACTGAAATGCGAACGGAGCGTACCCCGGTGTGTGAGTGTTCTAATGGCCATTGGAATCGAATGACAGTAGGGTTGGCTATATAGCGCACGCCGCCACCATGCATTACCTTGATCGGGCCGGTGACGGAAAACGTTTCGCTTATTCCTTCGGTAGGGCCGTTTCTATCTACAACTTTGATCCGGTAATCGGATGCCGGAGACAGATCGGCGGGGATAGGCCAGCTGAGAGAGTAGGACTCGGATGCCCCATGCCATATGGCACGTTCTGCGGGGATTGTAAGCACGGTATCAGCGCCACGCTTCAGCTGAACCAGAAAAGCGCGTTCTGCGGGGTAATGGCCATTGATACGCCAGGCAATAATCTGGGTGCTGCCGCGCGGCCAGCTGATCGGCGTGTGTCCTGGTGTTACGAGCCGAATCTCCCAGGCCGTATGGGTTCCCCCGCCTCCCTCAGAAGCTCCCCCTTCCCCTATTGGCCGGATGGGAAATGTGACAAATCCGCTTGCTTTGGGATGCGTGGCAAGGATGGTATAATTACCATAAGAGATGCCGGATGGGATTTCGAAGTGCAGCGTGTGGATTGCCTGATGCATCGTGCCCGCCCCTTCCGGGAGATATTCTTGCGTCTGTTCCGCTTCAACGCTGCCGTTGTGGTAGAGCTGAAAGGTAATTGTGCCGGGTTCGACCCGTCGGTTGAACTGATACCTGACGGTCATGGTTCCGCCCGTATGCTGGACATCATCCCTGGAAGGCTCTAAAAAGTCTATTCGCGCCAAGTTTCTCGTGATCTGAAATTCATCGCTTTCACCGTAGGCGTCGGATGCGGAATGGCTGGCTGAAATATAATAGCGCCCGATGGGGGTATCCTCCCGGAGCGTTAAAAGAGCCGGAACGCCTGGATGGGCGGGAACAGTTATGGTGCCGGCGTTGGTGCCGGTCCTGCTGAGGACGGAGAAGGTAATGTCGCCGTCCGACACATCCTCCCGGGTAATCTCATAAATGATATGGATGGTTTCACCCTGGTAATATTTTGCCGGGCCGACAGGATTGAGAATATGGATTCCCCTGTCAAGTATCATGGGGACCATTGATGGGGGTGACGGTTTCGCCCTTTTGGCCATCATCAAAGGTGAAACGGGTGTTTTTTTTGTATGTCCTGTGGAAAATGTTGAAGCCGTTTTCTGCTTCAATCTTTCAGATGGGGTAAGCAGAGATGTTTTGGATTTACCACTTGGGAGTTGAGCAGTTGAAACCTGGACTTTGGCGCGCCGGGTCAGTTTGAACCCCGTATCGAACTCGACATATTTGCCTTTATTGAGCGCGCCTTTGGGGTCGATCCTGCTCAAGGACCAGGTCTTGTTCTTCGCTCCCAGCGACAACATTAAGCGCCCCTTGTCATAATGCCCCCGCGTAAACTTTCCCTTGCCTTTGTTTCTCACACGGAGATGGACGATGCCGTCCTTGAGATATATCTTTTCCACGGAAAGCAGGGGAAATAGCGCGGGCTTCTCTGGTGTTCCCGGGCCGGGCGATAGTTTCTGCTTCTGCTTTGCCAGACGCAGGGCTTTTTGAGCTTCCGTTTTCTTGGCGAAAAAACGCCCCCGCCTTGTCAGGCAGGTCCTGCGGGTGATTTCGAAAATCCGGTTGTTTAACAGGCACCAGCCTTTTAGTTCACAGGCTGAGGTGGCTTTGGTTTTGTCTGTAAAGAATTTTCCTTTCTTTTTCAGGCATTCACCTTTCTTCATTTTGGAAACCTTGTGGTCAATGCAGCAGTAACCCGGTTGACTCATCTCGCAATACAGGTCCGCCGCGTTTTTTTTCTTAAAGAAATGCCCTTTGTTTTTCAGGCAGTTCCCCTTATTCGAGGAAACCACCTTGCCATTCAGGCAGCAGTATCCGGGGGTCTGGGCGTCGCAGTAACTCTCGGCAGCCTCGCGGGTTGCAAAGAAGTGCCCCTTCTGTTTTGAACACATTGCGGCGGTGGTCTTAACGGTTTTACCGCTCTTGCAGCACCACCCGATGGTCTGGCCTCCTTTTCCCCCTTTTGAGGCCTGCCTGGCATGTGAAGATATAACGGCTCCCACAGTTCCCAGAAGCGCCACAAGCAGGAAGATTATCAAGTGCTTTGCCTGATTTTTCATGATTTACCCCCCATTTTAATGTTGCAGGATTGTGTTTCTTTATAAGTAAGTGCCAAAATCACCGAAAAGGTTCATTGATTATGAAATATTTTTTTACATATTTCAATTTTGTTATATGAAAAATCTTTAAAACCAACCCTTGTGTCACCTCCAGTATCGGAAAAAATTTATTTTTTTCAGTGCATCTGAATTTTTAAAAAATCTAAGGGACCGGAGCGTTAAAAGGCTGAAATACATTGTT
>JANTFN010000004.1 GCA_024763435.1 Thermodesulfobacteriota bacterium
TTCCTTGTAGGAATTTCCCCGGATGCCGTCGGCGATAACGAGCGGGGCGTCCACGGTTGCGTGATTAAAGCCATGCCGAATGGCAAGGGCCAAATGTTCGACGGCATTGCTCCTTTCCCCCACATACAGGGTGCAGGTGTCGGTCAGGAAGGGGCGCGCGCCAATTTTTTTCAGGTTTTCAACAATGCGCCTTAAAAAAACGGGGCGGATGAAGGTGGTGTTGCCCTCTTCCCCGAAGTGGAGCTTGATGGCGGTAAACCCGTTTTCCGGGATTCGTTTGGCCATCCCGAAGGTTTCAAAGATAAGGTCAATCTTGTCGAACAGGTTTCGTTTATATGTGGTGGCCAGAGTGGCAACAGCCACGGTTGGAATCTGCATGGAATCTCCTTGATTGTTTGTTTAAGGGCTCAGCGTTTCGCTGTGGTGCTGAATGGTCATTCCAAATTTTGAAAGCCCGCCCAAAAACGGGCTAATCGGGACATCCCGGGCGGGCGAAAGCACCCCGCGCGCGGTGATATCGCCTTCGGCAATCATGCGGGCCGTGAGAGCGGCGGAAAACCCTACCATGCGGTTCATGGCATACAGGCCCGTTGCCAGGTCCCTTCGGTCAATCAGAGTATCAGTTACACGGCGGATTTCACCGTCTTTCCGGCCGATGGCGTCGACGCAAAGAATCCCGAGGTCCCGTTCATCCTGTTGATACTGGAGCCGGGGCCCCAGGTGCTTCACAAGAAAATCGAAGGGGCTGACGGGAAGTGCCGCGCTTTCCGTTTCAAAGAATCCAAGCTGGTGCATAGTGCGCCAGAAGGCGGCGTGGCCGGGCCAGCGCATGGAATAGCGGACCATGGTTTTCAGCTTGTCTTGTGACAGGCCAAACACATCACTATAGTGGACGGCATCGCCATTCGCGATGGCCTCCAGTGCCCCAATTCCCTGAATAGGCCAAGATTTAACATGTTCAGGTTCAAAAACTTCCGTCGCGGATAAAGAAACATGTTTTCCGTCTTTGATAAACCGCGCCGGGCGGTTATAGGATTTCAGGACGCCTTCCCATGTCCAGCTTATCTTGTAATTAAGGGGGTTGTCGCACGCGTCGCGCTCTGGAAAACCCGCGCCGAAAGAACGAAGTTCGGTTACCTCATCGAACATATCAATGACCTTGCGCGCCATGACCAGGTCGATCCCCGGATCCATCCCCATTTCCGGAAGGAGGGCAACCCCTTTTTCCATGGCCGTTTCATGAAGGTCGTTGATCCTCCCCGGATAAAACGTATTGACAAGATGCGTCCCTGCCCGGACGGCCAGTTCCGCCATCTTTTCTGTAAAGGTAATGGGGAGCATATCGATAACCACATCGGCCTTTTCCATCCACCCGATAATCTCGGTATCATCGGACGCGTCCAGTTGAATAAATAGAGGCGCCGGGATGGCGACCTTTTTCACGAACGCCCGCGCTGCTTCCGTGTTCAGATCGCCCACAATGATTGTTGCCTCGGGGTTCAGTTGATGCAGGGCATAGATCGCGGCTCGTCCCTGAAGGCCCGCGCCAAGAAGGAGATAGTTCAATGGCGTTCTCCTTGTGATAGGTTGATCCGCTCTCGTCCATCGGCTGCGGTATGGCAAGAGGGAAAAGGATGGGAGGCTAAAGGCAAAGGGCGCATGGCTAAAGGGAAGAGATCAATACAGGGGAAAGTGTGTATTGGTTTGCAAATAATGGTTTTCATGTTTTGTATTGAGCTTTCAGTTTCGATCTTCAATCTTTTTTTCACTCAGTTCTATGTTTTACGCCCTTAGCCTTTAGCCTCTGCTTCAATCAATGGCCGAAATTCTTCTCCCTTGGGGAAGATTCCGTAATGACCGCCTGTATGGACAAACAGGACCGTCGAGCCGGGTGGGATTGCGCCCTCACGAATTTGCTGCATCATGCCGAGAAAGGTTTTCAGGGTGTAAACGGGATCGAGAATCAGGCCCTCCAGCCGCGCGATACGGATAAGCTCTTGCAACTCGTCCGGGGTGTTCAGGGCGTAGCCTTCTCCGACGAATCGGTCATCTGCGTTCACCTCGAACCTCCCATCGGGGAACGTGAGGTTGTACTGTTGTTTAAATTCATCAAAAATCCTCGCAACCTCATTTTTGAAGTAGGCCGCGTCGTCACAGACGGCGATGCCGCGCGCTTCCGCCCGGAGCCCGGCCCAGGCCAGTCCGAGGAGAATTCCCGCGTAGGTACCGCCGGAGCCAAGCGCGCAGTAGATAGTATCGAAAGAGATTTCCTCTGTCTTCAGTTCCTCCATCATACGGATATACCCCAAGCTCCCCGTCGCGTTGGATCCCCCCATGGGGATAAGGTAGGGGCGCCTGCCCTTTTTCTCGAAGGCCGCGACCGTCTCCAGCTCGATTTCGTGCAACCGTTTAAAGTCTTCCCGCGTGTAGAAGGAAACCGTGGCGCCCAGGATCCGGTCAATGAGAAGGTTGCCGCCGGACACTTTCGGCGCATCCCCCCGGAGGATGAGATGGCAGCCCATGCCCATGCGGACCGCGACGGCTGCCGTGGCGCGACAGTGATTCGACTGAACGCCGCCGCAGGTAATCAGCATATCACAGCCTTTTTCTTTCGCGTCATAAAGAAGGTATTCCAGTTTGCGAATCTTGTTCCCCGAGGCAACACTTTCCGTCAGGTCATCCCGTTTAACGAAAAGGGCCACCCCCAATTCGTCGGAGAGGTGCGGCAGCTTTTCAACCGGGGTGGGAAGGCAGGCGAGAGAAATCCGTTTTTCAAGCAATGCGTCAAGTATGGGATAGGGCCCCATGAAAATTCCTCCTTGCTATTGGGCGTCGTAACTAACTTTTTTTTCAAGTATGTGGGAAAGATGAATCAGCGGATAACAGATCACAAAATACAGGATACCGACGAGGCCGAAGACCATAATCCCTTCCGGGATGCGCTGAACCGTTAACCAGCCGACACGGGTGACATCGGTCAGACCGATAACAGAGACGATGGAAGAGTCCTTGATAAGCAGGACATATTCCCCGACAAGGGGGGGAAGAATAACCTTGAATGCCTGGGGGAAGACAATGTGACGCATCTGTTGAAAGGCGTTCAGACCGTAAGCCGTGGCGGCCTCACGCTGTCCCCTTGGGACAGACAGGATCCCGGCTGCAACGATCTCGCTGATGTAAGCCCCGGCATAGATCGTCAGGGCAATCGCGGCAGCGGGAAAGGGTTCCAGTTGAATTCCGACTTCCGGCAAAATAAAATAGATAATGAAAATATGGACGAGAAAGGGGACGCCCCGCATATAATCCGCGTAAGCCCCCATGATCCGTGAAAGACCCCAGCGTTTAACGGTTCTGAAGATTCCGCAAATGATTCCGAGAACGGTTCCCGCGACAAGACTGATGCCGGAAACGAGAATGGTTATCCACAGTCCCTTGAAAAAAAGAGGGAGCGAATGGATTAGAGATTTAAAATAGAAGGCATACATCTGTCACGGCTCCCGGTATATCAGGCGGTTTTGCCACAGGGTGGAGAGATATTTGAGGACAAAATAAATCACAAGATAAAAGGCGGCCACCGTAAAAAACCCCTCTGTCGGCATAAAGCGTTCCGAGGCCATTAACTGCCCGGCGCGTGTCAGTTCCAGAACGGAAATCAGAGACACCAGGGAACTGTCCTTAACCAGGACGATGAACTGGCCCAGCAACGCCGGGATAGTCACCCCCAGGGCCTGCGGGAGGATGATATAGCGCATCCGCTGGAGGTAGGTAAGTCCGTAAGCGGTACCGGCCTCCGTCTGGCCGTCGGGGATTGAAACGATACCGGCCCGAACAATCTCGGCAATATACGCACCGCTGTTAAGGCTCAGCGCGAGAATCCCCGTCTGGATTTCGTTCAGGTTGATATGGAGTGTTGGCAGGCCGAAATAGAAAAAATAAAGCTGCGCGAGAAGGGGTGTGGCGCGCATGGATTCAATATAAACGCCAGCCGTTTTTTTCAAAAAACCCGTGCTGGATAACCTCATGGAGCAGGCAAGAACCCCCAGCAGAAGCGCAAAGAAAATACTGATCGCCGATATCCAGCTTGTAGCCCATAGCCCCTTTAAAAAAAGAGGCAGATACTGGAGGATAACTCTAAAATTGAAGTGACTGAGCAAGATGTCCGCGACATTTAACGTGACGAGGGAGGAGCCCCTCCCTCGTCACGCAACGGTTTAATGGTCTTTCCGCCACCGGTTGGAATTTACCCAGTAGTCGAGGTTTTGTTTGAGCCTTCCATCTGACCGAACCCACATGAAAAAAAGATTAATCCACTTCAACAGGTGGGTATCTTCCGGACGCACGGCAAACGACAAGGGCTGTGCGCTCAGGGCAAAGGGAAGAATCGCGATGGAGTCCTTCGGGAAATTCTGCATCTGTCCCTGAATCGCGGACAGGTCGTTGACACCAATATCCGATTTGCCGGAAATAACCGCATTGATCAGCAGGGGTCCGCCCCCTTTGTAGGGTTTGATGGTTGTCCGGGCAAGCAGACGTTTGGCGTCTGTCGCGCCGGTGGATCCCAGGAGGACTGCAGTTCGGACGCCGGGTTTGTTGCAATCCTCAAGGCTTTGAAATTTACCAGCGTTTGCCCGTTTTGTAAAAACCACGCTTTTTGAAAGGTAAAACGGGTCCGTAAACGTAACCTTCAGGGCGCGTTTGAGTGTTGCGGTCATGTCTGCCGCGAGCATGTCTGCCTTTTTGGACATCAGGGCGGGAATCAAACCATCCCAGTCGTAATCGAGAAACTTGATTTTTACGCCCATTTCTTTTGCCATGAGACGGCAGAGGTCTATGGAGCTACCTGATCGTTTTCCGTTTTTATCCACAAAAGAAAAGGGAGGCCCCTGGGTCTGAACGGCCACTCTGAGTTCACCTCGCTGAATAATTTTTTCGAGGGTGTCCGCCGCAGCCGGCAGGGCAAGCCCGAATACCAGAACCGCAACAATCAGAAATTTCCACATTTTTTTCATACGCTCCTCCTTCAGTTATGGGTTATAATTTTGCTTAAAAAAGCCTTCGTGCGTTCATGCGCGGGGTGATCAAAAAACGCGTCAGGTGCGTTCGATTCGACGATCTGTCCCTCATCCATGAAAAACACACGGTGGGCTACCTCGCGGGCAAAACCCATTTCATGGGTTACCACAATCATCGTCATGCCCTCTACAGCCAGTTCAACCATGACATCCAAGACTTCCTTAATCATTTCCGGGTCCAGCGCGCTGGTGGGTTCATCAAACAGCATGACCTTGGGGTTCATCGCCAGCCCACGGGCGATGGCAACCCGCTGGCACTGTCCACCAGAAAGCTGAGAGGGATAGTCATCCGCCTTATCAGGGATACCAACCCGTTCAAGCAATTCCCGGGCATTTTCTTCCGCCTCCCTCCGCGCTATTTTTTTTACTTTAATTGGAGAAAGAACGACATTTTCAAGGACACTCAGGTGGGGATAGAGATTGAACTGCTGAAAAACAAATCCTATTTGACTGCGCAACCGTGTCAGGTTCGTCGCGCGCTTGTTGACCTGGATATTATCAACAAAAATTTCTCCCTTCTGGATAGGTTCGAGCTGATTGATGCACCGGATGAGGGTCGACTTTCCGGAACCGGAAGGGCCGCAGATAACGACTGCTTCCCCCGGCTGGATATGAAGGTTAATATCTTTCAGGACATGGTTAGCGCCAAACCACTTGTTTACATCATTAAAGCGGATCATAGGTTTTTCACAAAAAAGGAAAAGGATAACCACGGGAACAACTTCATGCTCGAGGCATGCTTGCGTCCCGCAGCGGACACATTATGAGGCATGCTTCACCTCCTTTCAGAACACTCTTTTTCTTTATTTTAGAGGATTGCGTATTTTATGTCAATCAAGGCCGGGGTTTTGTCAAGCCACAATAGAAATGTCCCATTTAAAGAAAATGGTTTTATCAGAAAATGTGGGAAAAGTTGTCTGAGCGGAGCGAAGACGGCTTTCCCCACATTTATTTTTTGGATCTTTTATATCCTGATCTGCCTGTGGCCTATGTTCTAACCTTTCTGTTTCCACTAATGTCAAAATCCCTTCTTTAACCATCGCGTAAAGCTCTAACTGCCACTGCTCTTTTTAGTATAAAAGGGCCCATATTCGGATTTGAGCTGCTTTTGACAAACACGCCTGTTACTGGTAAAGAGGAAAAAATAACGTAAACGGGAAGACGGATGCCTAAGGTAACGACAAATATTGAAGATTATATCGAAGGTATTTATGAGATTGGCCTGAACGGAGGAGACGTCCGTGTAAAAGATATTGCCAGGCGTCTTGGGGTGACTTATCCGAGTATTTCAGGAATCCTTAAAAAACTTGTAGAAATGGATCTGGTCCATCATGAACGCTATGGTGCCGTAACTCTAACGCGAAAAGGGGAAAAATTAGGGAAGGATATCACGGAAAGGCATAAAATCCTCTTCGATTTTATGCATCGTATTCTCAAGGTGCCTTCAAATACGGCGCAAAGGGATGCCTGCGGGATGGAACATTCCATGAGTCCTGAAACAAGGAAGGCCTTCCTGAGTTTTATCCGGTTTGTCCAGACGTGCCCCAAGGGAGAGCCTTCCTGGCTTAAGAGCTATTATTATTTTCGTGAGCATGGTCAGCGTGCGGAAGCATGCCGGGAAGAAAAATCTTAATATTATCCGAGCCCCAGTAATTTTCCGCCTTGAAAAATGACAAAACTTACGACCCAGGCCAGAACTGTTGTATAACTGGCGCTGAAAAACGTCCATTTCCAGCTGTTAAGTTCTCTGCGGATAACCCCGATAGTGGCGATGCATGGCAGATAAATCAAGCAGAACACCATAAAGGCGTAGGCCGTGAGGGGTGTCATATGTTTTCTGAGGTTTTCCATAAGTTTTTGATTTTCATGGGAAGATTCGCCAACCTGATAGATAACACCCATCGTGCCGACGACGATTTCCTTGGCCACGAGTCCTGAAATAAGCGCAATGGTGTTACGCCAGTCGAATCCCAGAGGCGCAAGGATGGGCGAGGCGAAACGGCCCATGTGCCCGGCATAACTTAGAGAGGCCTTTTCAGCAGACCGTCTGGAGGCAAGGTCTTCAATGGTTTCCTGGTGCCGGATGCTTTCGCGTTCATATTGTCTGTACAGGGGGAGTGTTCCGGGATACTGTTCCTCGATTTGATGCCAGGAGAGATTCCGGGTCTTCAGGGACTGTGTGAGATCACATTGTTTCTGAAGCAGGACGGAGCTTTCTTTTTTAAATATCCGCTGGGCCTTCTCGTAGTTTTTAAAAGGCGTAAAATCCTTAAGGGCGTCGGGGGACAGGTTCAGGGGGCTGGCAATATTTGCCAGAGCTGTTTGGTGCCGGGTGTTTTCTGTTTTTAAAAGATGGGTATAATCTACTGAAAACTTGGGGTGAGAAGGGTAGCTGCTTAAAAACCATATCAGGACAGATCCCGCTAAAATAATTGTTCCGGCCTTTTGAACATACATTGAGCCCCGGTCCCACATGTGAATCATCAGCCCCTTAAGAGTTGGCAGCCTGTAGGGAGGCAGTTCCATGACAAAGGGAGCGGATTCCCCCGGCAGGAGGACTTTTCTGAAAATTCTTGCCATGACAACAGCGAGAACAATCCCCAAAAGATAGATGGAGAAGACGACATTTCCCGCGTGTTTCGGGAAAAAAGCCCCCGCGAACAGGACATAGATAGGCAGGCGGGCGCTGCACGACATCAGGGTCACAATAAGAATGGTAATCACTCGATCTTTGTTATTTTCCAGGACACGGGTAGCCATGATGGCCGGAACATTACACCCAAATCCGATCACCATGGGAATAAACGATTTTCCGTGCAGCCCGAAAAAATGCATGACCCGGTCGGAGATAAACGCGGCGCGCGCCATGTATCCCGTGTCTTCAAGGAGCGCGATAATCAGAAAGAGGATGAGGATGTTCGGCAAAAAAACCATCACGCTTCCTACACCGCCGATAATGCCATCAACGATCAGGGAGCGGAGCCATTCAATAGTAATCCAGTGGCTGAAAAGATTTCCCATCCCGTTAAACAGGGACGCGATCCAGTTCATGGGAATTTCACCGAGGGTAAAGGTCAATTGAAAGGCCCCCCAGATCACAAGGATAAAGAGCGGGATTCCCAGAATACGGCTTGTCAGGGCCTTGTCCACCTGGTCAGAAACACTTATCCTGTCCCGAAATTTGAGTTTAACAGCCTCATGAAAGGCCCCACTCGCAAAACCATAACGCTGATCAGCAATAAGGGTTTCGGGGTCGTCTCCAAGGATTTTCGCTATTTTATCGGCCTCTTTTTCTACCTCCGAAAAAATCGTCTTGTCAGAGAGATTGAGAGAATGACATTTTTTTATGACGTCTTCGTCCCCTTCAAGGAGCTTCAACGCGAGCCACCTGGGGGGATACAAGTGAAGAAAATCTTTGGAAAAAGTCGTTTCAATCCTGCCCTGGAGGCGGGAAAGGGCTGCTTCGATTTCTTTTCTATAGGTTATTTTGCGCGGGGCAATCGGGGTTTTGCCTTGGAGAAAAGCCGTCGTTTTTTCCAAAAGATTTTTTTTCCCTGTCCCGCGGGAGGCTATGGTTGTGACGACCGGCACCCCTAACAGTTTTTCAAGCAGCGGGATTTTAATATCAAATCCTTTTTTTTCTGCTTCATCCATCATATTCAGCGCAATGATAACGGGAACGCCCAACTCCAGAATCTGGGCTGTCAGGTAGAGGTTCCTCTCCAGGTTTGAGGCATCGACAATATTGATAACAATGTCCGGGTGTTCCGTGAGGATAAAATCCCGTGAGACAACCTCTTCGAGGGAATAGGCTGTCAGGCTGTAAATACCCGGCAGATCGACAACCTTGAAATTAAATTCATCTGTTACAACTGTGCCCTCTTTCTTTTCAACCGTGACACCGGGCCAGTTTCCAACATGCTGCCTGGCACCGGTCAGGGCGTTGAAGAGGGTTGTTTTCCCCGAGTTAGGATTTCCGACAATACAGAGGGTGCAGGATTTACGCTTCATGAAAAATCAACCTTGCGAATCGACACACTCAACCAGTATCGTTTCGGCCTCGTTATTTCTAATACTGACATGGTATCCTTTTAACAGGATGTCCACAGGGTCACCCAGAGGGGCAACTTTTTGAATCTCAAAGGTGGTTCCGGAGACAAATCCCATGTCCATGAGACGTCTCCTGATGGCACCCCTGGTTTTCATTTTCCGGATGATGCCTTTCTGCCCGGGAGCCAGTTCGCTTAAAGGGGTAAGGTTGTCAGTTGTCATCATTGTTAACCATAATGTGGTAGGAAATGCCGCGCCCCAGGGCGATTCGTGTCTCGCCTGTCTGGACAACAAGGCGTCCCCGCCCAAATGCCGAGAGGAGTTTAATCCTGCTTCCCGGATGTATCGCCAGGTTCATGAGCCTGTGTTTCATCCCCTCACCCCCTACAATTCTTATCACCTTTACTTCCTTGCCCGGCGGGGCAAAGGGAAGCGGTATTTCCCTTGTTTTATCTCTGCGCATCACGTTAAGTTAGGCACCTTTAACTTTCATGGTATTAATATAGGATTAGAGAGGGCGTTGTCAAGGTTTTTTTCGGCTGTAAAGTAAAAAAAGACGGCAGCTTCTAAAATACCGTCGGGATATAGCCCGCTTTGATATAATCCGAAATAAGTGTTCCGACATACACAACATCCAGCCCCAATTTACTTAAATCACTGGCCATGTTTTCTTCATCAGCGATGTATTTGCACGTTGCGGGCGTGTTGCCCTGGTCGATAAGGTCTTTCAGGTAACCCTGTATTTCCTCGTCTTTCAAGGCAAGCTGTTGGCTGGGGCCGAAAACAACGACCCTGACTTCGTTCATCCATGCGTATCTTAAAGCGTTTGTGGCATACATCAGCCCCGTGATGGCTTTTTCTCTGTCTGAAGATGAAATGATAACGAGAACCTTGTCGGACATAACTGCCTCCTGTTATGGTTTGTTTTTCGGTTATTCAAAAACTTGAATCCTCTCAACAGCTGTGGCCCTGCCTGTATCGCAGCGTATGGTCATCGCTGCGCCGCTTATCACGCATTTTCCCCTGGCCACATCAAATTTTGCGGGCAGCTGTGTCAAAAAACGGCTGAGGGCAATATCCTTTTTCATCCCGATGACGGAGTCAATCGGGCCGGTCATTCCCGCGTCCGTGATATAAGCGGTCCCCTGTGGGAGGATTTTTTCGTCCGCCGTTTGCACGTGGGTATGGGTTCCCATCACAGCGCTTACGCGGCCATCAAGGTGCCACCCGAGGGCGATTTTTTCCGAGGTTGCCTCTGCGTGAAAGTCAACAAGAACGATTTTGCCGTGAAAGTTATCTAAAATTTTATCCGCCGTTTTGAAGGGACATTCCAAGCTCTTCATAAAAACCCTTCCTTCAAGGTTCAGTATCAGGATTTTATGCCCTTTGACGGTGTGAATGGCATAGCCTTTTCCGGGAACGCTGTCAGGATAATTGGCAGGTCGGAGCACCTGATCAGAGCGATTAAGGGTGGGATAGATCTCTTTTTTGCTCCAGATGTGGTTTCCCGAGGTGATGACATCAATGCCCATGGCGAGGAGATCATCAAAAACCTTTGTGGTCAGTCCCATTCCCCCGGCCGCGTTTTCCCCGTTTCCCACGACAAGATCAATGGCATGCGCTTCTACCCAGGGTTGCAGCCATGTTTTAAGGGCGTTTCTGCCCGGCCGGCCAATAATATCCCCGATGAAAAGAATTCTTATAAGCGAGGGCTCACTTTGCATAACCTATGGACCTTAATTCTCTGATAACGGTTACACGTATCTGGCCGGGATATGTCAGTTTTTTCTCAATCTGTTTTGCGATGTCGCCGCAAAGTACAAAGGCCCGATCGTCGTCTATTTCGTCATTTTTAACCATAACCCGTAATTCCCTGCCGGCCTGAATGGCGTAGGCTTTTTCCACACCCTTGAATCCCCTGGCAATATTTTCAAGGTCTTCGAGGCGGCGCACATAACTTTCAAAAAGTTCAAGGCGGGCCCCCGGTCGCGCACCAGATAGGGCATCGGCGGCCTGGACAAGATGGTCCAGGACAGTTACAGGTTGCGGTTCATTATGATGCGTTGAAATAGCATGAACAATTTCAGGAATTTCCCCAAACTTTCTGGCTATATCCGCGCCAATTTTTGCGTGAGACCCTTCTATTTCATGATCCACGGCCTTGCCAATGTCATGAAGAAGCCCCGCCCGGCGGGCAAGTTGCATGTCAAGGTTGAGTTCTGAGGCCATGAGGCCACTTAAAAAACCAACCTCTATGGAATGCTGATAGACGTTTTGCGCATAGCTTGTGCGGAATTTCAGGCTTCCTAACAGGCGGATAAGCTGCGGGTGAAGGCCATGAATATTCAGGTCGAAGGTCGCCTGCTCACCGGCCTCCTTGACAGTCAGCTCCACCTCTTCCTCGGAACGGGTTGCCACCTCTTCAATTCTCGCGGGATGAATGCGGCCGTCTTTGATGAGTTTTTCAAGGGTGATACGGGCGATTTCGCGCCGGATCGGGTTAAAGCCGGAAAGGATAACCGCTTCGGGTGTGTCATCAACGATTAAATCGACACCCGTTGCCGCTTCAATAGCACGTATGTTTCTGCCCTCTCGTCCGATGATTCTCCCTTTCATATCGTCGCTGGGCAAATTGACAACGGTGACCGTTTTTTCACTGACATATTCACTCGCGAAACGCCCGATGGCGGTACTGATAATCTTTTTTGCCCTTTTATCTGATTCTAATTTTGCTTCTTCCTCTATCCGCCGGATTCTTTTTGCGGCTTTATGTTTTGCTTCTTCTTCAAGAGATTCCATCAACATACTTCTGGCTTTTTCAGAAGAAAGACCCGCAATGGATTCGAGCTTTTTGCGCTGCAACTGGATTTGTTCCTCAAGCTCTGTTTCTTTTTGTTTGACGTGGTTTATTTTATTTTCAAGGTCCCTTTCCCGGTTGGAAAGTTTATCTTCTTTCTTTTGAAGCAGCTCGTCCCGCTTATCCAGGGTATTTTCCCGTTGCATCAGGGAACGCTCAATACCCTGAAATTCCTTCATCTTCTGACGGGTTTCCTTTTCCAGTTCCGCTTTTGACTGGTACAGGTTATCCTTGGCCTGTATCAGGGCCTCTTTTTTAAGAAGCTCCGCTTTCTTTTCCGCCTCTTCGATAATTTTTTTCGAAAGCTGATCGGCATTCCGGGCTTTTCCCTCAAGGACCTTCTTGCGAATAAAATATCCTGCCACGACGCCTACCACTGTAAAGCACAGGGTAAAAATGGTCATAAAAAATACACTGAAATGGAACATAGTCACAGCCTCCTTTTTCGCTCGATCTCTCTCAGATCCTGCGGAACAAGAAGGTGAGAATTTATTGGAGAAACGGTTTCTGGAAGGTCAAATTTCAGGCGGACAAGACAACACGCGAGGGTTAAACGCTAAAAACTCCCGGTTTTTTCACGATACAACCAACGTGGGACAAAACCCAGTATCCATGAAACTTTCACAGTAAGCACCCGCGTCTTTTTATACATTTTAAATTCCCCCGCATCTGCCGTGTAGACGATAGGTTTGAACCTGTTTACACAGGTTGGATGAATCGATGCCTGCGTTAGGCTTCCTCTTTATAGTGAGGCATGCACACAACGGGTAGAGGATTCCTCCTTTTTTTGGCTGTTGGCTCAAAAAATACCGACGATCACGCGCAGGGCAGGGGAATATCATACCTGCCCGTCTATCTTTTCCAGTAATGTTTTAGAACGGTTCTCCACAAAATCCACTAACCTCTTGTTTTTTTCTCTTTCCTTAAAATAATCATCAGCAATCCGCATTGCTGCAAGAATTGCCACCTTAAAAGTTGTTACGGTTTTAGTTGTTTCTATAATTGTTTCAACCTGTTCATTTACGTATGTTGCCACCTCTCGGACATATTCTTCTCCTTCTTCACTTTTCACCACATATTCCTGCCCCAGGATATAAACCTTTACGGGGTTATCGGATACAGGTGCCACTACTTTCATTCCAGATCAAGCTGGTTAAGCTGTTCCAGCAATTGTTCAATCTTTTCCAAAGCAACGCGCTTGTCCTGTTCTAATGCGCCTACCCGCTTTTGAAGCGCAATGATTTCTTTCCCCTCATGCTTCGAAGAGTGTTTGATATCTTTTACTTCAGCTTTTAAAGCAGTATAAGCTTGAACTAAACGTTCAACCTCCCTTTCCAAGCGTTCAAAATTATTCAAATTCATAATCCTATCTTTTGCCAGTCAGTGTATACGACTCTTCGCCACAAGTCAAGGTTGGCGATTCCATAAAAAACAGGGGTTCAAAATTTTCTATGAGGTGTTTTGTAATGCTGCAGCAGCGGTCGTTCTTACGGGCTAAACCTGTGTTATATGGGCGCATAGTGACTAAACACCGCGGGCCAATCTGATTTTTCGACTTTTCAGGGATGGCGCGGCATTACGCTTGACAATCTGAAATATCGCTTCCACAGAATTGTCAGTCGAATAAAATGCCCCTATTTCCAGTAATACAAAGCGGAATCCTTAAGGTCCTGCTCAATTTCCAGAAGTCGGTTGTATTTTGCGATTCGTTCACTTCGGCTCGCGGAACCGGTTTTCAGGTGGCCACCATCCATGGCTACCGCAAAATCCGCCAGAAAAGTATCCGACGTTTCACCGGAACGGTGGGAGATAAAGTAGCGCCAGCCTGCGTCGCGACACATACGAACGGCCTCGATGGTTTCTGATACGGTTCCGATCTGGTTTAATTTTATCAGCGAGGAATTGGCCGAGCCTTCCTGGATCCCGCGGGCAATATATTTTGTGTTTGTCACAAAAAGGTCATCGCCCACAACCTCTATTTTGTCTCCGAGACGACGGGTAAAATTTTTGAACCCTTCCCAGTCTTCTTCCGCAAGGGGATCTTCCCATAAGACGATGGGGTATTTGGATACCCAGCGCTCACTCAGAGCTATCAGGTCATCACTCTTCATTGGCCCCGCCCCAGACCACTTGAGGTTGTATGCGCCCTTTTCGTCTGTTGCAAAAGAAGTGGCGGCGCTGTCCAGGGCAATAGCGATATCGGTTCCCGGTTTATACCCTGCTTTCTCAATGGCCTGGATGATAATTTCAATAGCCTCTTCGTTACTCCCAACATTGGGCGCAAACCCGCCCTCATCCCCCACGCTGGTAGCAAGACCTTTTCCCTTTAGAAGCCCTTTAAGCACATGAAAGGTTTCCGCCACATATCGAAGACCTTCACGAAACGTGGGAGCCCCCAGCGGAACTGCCATAAATTCCTGAATATCCACGCTGTTATCGGCATGTTCCCCGCCGTTCAGGATGTTCATGCAGGGAACAGGAATCCGGCGCGCGCCACTTCCCCCGAGGTATTCATAAAGCGGGATTCCCGCGGAAACCGCCGCCGCGCGGGCCACGGCCATGGAGACGCCGAGAATGGCATTGGCACCGAGGTTCGATTTGTTTTCCGTGCCATCCAGCGAAATCATTTTCCGGTCGATCAATGCCTGTTGAAAGACAGTCATCCCCACCAGCTCGGGTGCGATTTTTTCATTCACATTGGCGACGGCCTTTAACACACCCTTGCCCGCATATCGGTGTGCATCACCATCCCGTAATTCCAACGCCTCATTTTCTCCAGTGCTGGCCCCCGAGGGGACCGAAGCCACCGCGGTAGTGCCATCGGTTAATTCAACAAAGACCCGAACCGTCGGATTTCCCCTGGAATCAAGAATTTCCATGCCTCGAATACTCGTAAGCTTCGCACCCATTTTTTCACTCCTTTCGGTCAATAAAAGTGTTTGGTGGCCCTATAATGCTTTCCTGCCCTGTCTTTTGTCCGCGCTTATACCATATTTCCGCTTAGAATGACAAAGGGGGGCTTCGCTCGCCTGTCGACAATTCCGGGCAGCAAGGGGTTGCGGGGCCTGAAAACCTTGTATTCCTGACGGTCAGGGATTATAATTTCCCCATGAAAGAGAATACTTGTCAGCGGGTTTTGGATTTCCTTGAAATTATTCGTCGCCTCAGGGCACCGGATGGGTGCCCCTGGGACCGGGAGCAGACACATGAAAGCCTGAAATCCTACACCATTGAAGAGGCCTATGAGCTTATAGAGGCGATTGAATCGGGCCAGGATAGCCTGATTAAAGAAGAACTTGGAGATGTTTTTCTGCAAATCGCCCTTCATTGTCAGATTGCCTCGGAAAGGGGGGCTTTTGATTTTGGGGACGTCGTGGAAAAAATTTCCCAAAAGATGATCTATCGACACCCCCATGTTTTTGGGGACAAAAAGGTTTTTTCGGCAAGAGAAGTCGAGCAAAACTGGGCAAAGCTGAAAAAAAAGGAGAAAAATTCAGACTCAGCCCTGGATGGCATTCCCGCTGTTCTTCCCGCGTTGCTTACTGCCCACCGGATGTCGGAAAGGGCCTCCAAGGTAGGGTTCGACTGGCCGGATATCGCATCCATTTTTGATAAAATTGAAGAAGAATGGCAAGAGGTGCAGGAGGCCTATGAAGAAGGAAATTTTCAGGAAACGCGCGAGGAACTGGGGGATTTGCTCTTTGTTATCATCAACCTGATTCGCCGATTAGACGGAAACGCCGAGGAAGTGATGCGAGAAACGACGCACAAATTTTCCAGGAGATTCAGAGAAATGGAGAAAATTCTCTCGGAGACACACCAAACCATCGGAGACCTGAATTCAGGTGAAATGGATGCCCTCTGGGAAAAGGTAAAGCGCCGGGAGAATCGTTAAAGAATAACGCCGAGGGTCCTGGACAATTCTATCAGTTTAGGCTGGATGCCTTTCTTGTTTGCCAGCACTTCCTTGAAAGGAATTTCGGCGAACTTGCTTTTTGAAAGTCCGATCATGTTGCCGGACCGTCCGTCTATCAGCGCATTAACAGCTTCAACCCCCATCCTGCTTGCCAGTGTCCGGTCGAACACGCTGGTCACCCCGCCCCGCTGAATATGGCCCAGAACGCTGATGCGTGTCTCAAACCCAATGTGATTTTTGAGCTTTCGTTGAATCGTATAAGCGCTTGCGGCTCCTTCCGCCACGAGGATAATGCTGTCTGTTTTTCCTTCCTTGAATCTTTCCGCCAATTTGGAGCCTATTTTTTCGAGGTCGTAGGGAAATTCGGGGATAATTGCCGCTTCCGCGCCGCACGAGAGAGAAGACATAATCGCGAGATAACCGGATTCTCTCCCCATTACCTCGATAATGAAGGCGCGCTCATGGGACGAAGCGGTATCCTTGATAATGTCGATGGCCCAGGTGATGGTATTCAGGCAGGTATCGACGCCAATGGCCATGTCCGTTCCCCACACATCGTTGTCAATTGTGGCGGGAACCCCGACAACATTCATGCCCCGTTCAAGCAGGGCATTTGCCCCCCGAAGAGAACCATCCCCGCCGATGACGACAAGGCCGTCTAATCCAAGTTCTTCGAGGGCTTTCATCCCCTCTTTCTGCCCCCGGTCTGTCTTGAATTCCTCGCAGCGTGCGCTCTTCAGGATCGTACCGCCCCTGTGAAGAATCCCGCTGACGCTCGATGATTCCATCACCTGGTAATGTCGGTCAAGGACACCCGCGTAACCCTGCACAAACCCATAAACCTCGCATCCCATCTCAAGGCCGGCCCGAACCACCGCGCGAATAGCCGCGTTCATTCCGGATGAATCGCCTCCGCTTGTTAAAACACCTATGCGTTTCATTTACAGATTATCTCCTTTGGGTGGTCAGATAAAGGGTTATAAAGGGGGAAATCAGGATACACCGTCTAATTCCCCTGATTTTTTGAGCCGCTCCAGACGTTGTGTCAGGATGTCAGTTTTTGGATATCCCGTGTTCAAGAGTTCTTCATAAATTTCCATGGCCTTTTGGCTGTCCAGGGAATCTTCATAGGCCATACCGATATAAAAGCGAATCGTTCCCTTTTGTACCGGAGACAGGTTCGAAAGCTCGAGCAGGGATTCAAAATAGGTGATAGCTTCCTGCATATTATCCAGCGCAAAAAAGCTTTCATAGATAAGACGGATGGAATCTTCAAAAAAATCGGGTTTATTCAGGGTAATCCCAAATTCCTCAATGGCACTTTCGTAAAGCTCCATTTCCATGTAGGCAATTCCAAGATCGTAATGCTCAAGGCTGTCCTCATTGGTAATTTGCTTTCTAATCTGCTCCTTGGCCTCCCGAAAAACATCTTCCTGGGTGGTGGTTCTTGAGGTAATCTGGACTTCCCGGTCTGCCTTCAGGGCGTCAATAATGTTTTTTTGCTCTCGGGAGGTGCCACTGAGTTTTTCCAGTGTTTCCTGCGCCTGACTATTCCCCGGCTCGATTTCCAGGACCCGCTGAAATTGAAGAATCGCCTCGCCAAAAAGGTTCTGGCGCATGTATAAATTAGCCAATTGAAGAATATTTTCCGCGTTTTTTGGTTCAATGGCACAAATTTTTTTGGAAATGGCAATTCCTTTGTTGACAAACCCATCTTCCACGCAGCAATTGGCAGCCATGGTATAGTATTCAACAGCCTTGGCCTTTTTCTTCTTGCCGAGGTAGTAATCGCCTAATTTGATAATGGACTTGATGTCCTTGGGGTTCTTCTCAACCCTTTCCAGCGTTTCATTCAGGTTGATTTTCTTGGAGGTTTTTTTGAACCCTAATATTTTACGGAGCAATCCTTTTTTAGCCAAAATACATCCCTTGATTTTTACGGTTCACTTCTTATTAGAGAAAATAAGCTGAAATGTCAAGCCTCCCGAAAAATTAATAGACGGCATGAGGGATAAGTTCCCGCAGAAGCTCACCGGATTTTCCATTGAGGGTAAAATCACAGAGGGGCGAAAGGGGGGTTTGGGCAGGATTAATCTCGATAAGCATGGCACCGGCCTGCCTGGCAACCGCGGGAAATCCGGCAACAGGCTGGACGACACCGGAGGTGCCGATAATGAGCAAAAGGTCGCAGGAAACAAGGGCCTGACGCGCCCTGTTCATAAGTTCCGGGTCAAGGGATTCCCCAAACCAGACAACATCGGGGCGGACAAGGGCGCCGCAGGCGCATCGCGGCGGAATTTCCCTGAGAGGAACATCTTCAAGGTAAAAGGTTTTCTGCTCTTCCGTGCAGCGGACACGCCAGAGATTGCCATGGATTTCAATAACATTCCGGCTTCCCGCTTTTCGGTGGAGGCCGTCCACATTCTGCGTGATAAGCGTGAAACGGGGATAGAACGCCTCCATCCTGACCAGCGCTTCATGGCCGGGATTTGGCTGCGCCTTTCCAATGATTCCGCGACGCCAGTCGTACCATTTCCAGACGAGTTCCGGATCTTTTCTGAACGCGTGGAGCGTGGCAAGCTCTTCCGCGCGGTAATTCTGCCACAGGCCGTCTGCCCCCCTAAAGGTGGGAACCCCGCTTTCCGCGGAAATTCCCGCGCCGGTCAGGGCGACAACCCGTTTGGCGTTAAGAACGCGCTGTCGGATTTCCTCGGGGATAAGAATGCCCTGGGTGTTTTTCACGAGGACGCCCCATCAGGTGCCTGAAAAATCCCCGTAGAGAGATAACGATCACCACTGTCGGGAAAAATGACAAGTGTTTTTTTAGGTGAATAATCCGGATTTTCCAGAAGTTTAAGCGCGGCATAGAGGGCGGCACCCGAGGAAATCCCCGCGAAAATACCCTCTTCCCGTGCCAGTCTTTGGGTCATTTGAATCGCCGCCTCATCCGGGACGGGAACAACTTTATCCATCAAATCCCTTTCAAACACATCGGGGACAAACCCGGCCCCGATTCCCTGAATGGCATGCGACCCCCGCGGCCTTCCGGAAAGAACCGCGCTGGCAGCCGGCTCAACGGCAGCGATAATAATCGAGGGTTTTTTTTTGCGGAGGGAGCGGGCAATTCCCGTCAGGGTCCCGCCCGTTCCAATGCCGGCAACGACCATCTCCACAGTTCCCCCGGTATCTTCCCAGATTTCCCGGGCCGTTGTTTTTTCGTGGATCGCGGGATTCGCCGGATTTTCAAACTGTCGGGTCAGGATGTATCGGCCATCCTCACGGGCCATTGCTTCACTGCGGCTGACCGCGCCGGGAATGCCGTCACCCTTCGGGGTCAGCACCAGCGTCGCCCCGAGGGCCCGCAGCAGTTGCTTCCGTTCTTCGCTCATGTCTTCCGGCATGACGATGGTCAGGCGATACCCCTTCGCGGCACAGGCACAGGCCAGGCCGATGCCTGTATTACCACTGGTTGCCTCAATCAGGATGGATTCCGGCCCCAGAAGGCCCTGCTGTTCCGCCGCTTCAATCATGGCGATACCAAGTCTATCCTTGATGCTTGAACAGGGGTTGAAAAATTCAAGTTTGGCCCACACGGTGGCGCCTTCCGGCGGAATCCTGTTCAGGTGCACGGTAGGGGTGTTGCCAACTGTACGGGTAATGTCTTCATAAATTTTCATGGCTGTTTTCTCCTCCAAGATACAGGGAAAGGACCTTCGGATCCTCGAGCAGATCGGTTGCCCTCCCTTCAAAGCGGTTTTTGCCGAGGTCAAGGACATAGCCGCGGTGCGAAATGGCAAGGGCCTGTCGGGCATTTTGTTCAACCATCAGGATGGATTTTCCCATCTCGTGAATCCTGCCGACCCATTCAAAAATCCGAGCCATCATCCGGGGGGCGAGACCCATCGAGGGTTCGTCCAGCAGAATAAGCTCCGGTTCGGATACGAGCGCCATGCCGATGGCAAGGAGCTGTCTTTCCCCCCCAGACAGAACGCGCGCGGCCTGACGCCGTTTTTTGTAAAGGAAGGGAAATTGTTCATAAACGCTGTCGATGCGCTCTTTCAAAAGGGAGCCCCGGGCGATCAGGTAGCCGCCCATTTCAAGATTCTCGTGCAGGGTGAGGCCTGAGAAGATATTGTCGTTCTGGTGAACCAGGATCATTCCCTTTTTAACCCGGGCCACAACGGGAAGGTGAGAGATATCCTCCCCCCTGAAGCGGACTACCCCCTCCCACGGCGCGAGAAAACCGTAAATGGCTTTCAGGACGGTTGATTTACCGGCACCATTGGGGCCGATAATAGAAACAATTTCTGAGGGGTTAACCGTCAGGTGCAGCCCGGAGAGGACCTGCATCCGCTGGTAACCTGTGGTAAGGGCGTCCAGAGAGAGGAGGGGTCGGCTACTTTCCAAAATAGGCCTCCAGGACAACGGGATCATTTTTTATCTTTTCCGGCGGCCCCGCGGCAATAGGTGTTCCCGCGTCAAGGACATAAACCCAGTCGCAGAGTCGGATAACCACATCCATATTGTGTTCGATGATTAAAAATCGCTTCCCCTGCGCCTTCAGTTGCTGGATAACGGAAAGGAGTTTGGTGATAAGTGTCGGGTTAATTCCGGCCGCGGGCTCATCGAGGAGGATAAGATCGGGATCAAGCATCAGGATCCGGGTCAGTTCAAGGAGTTTTCGCTGGCCGTAAGATAATTCCCCTGCCTTTTGATCCCGTTTGTTCGCAAGACCCACGAGATTGAGATAGGTGAGGGCCTTTTCTCTCGCAGTCCTTTCATCCGACCGAATCTGGCCCCCTCTGAAAAAGAGGGAAAGGATGTTTTCCCCGGCCACTGTTTTTCTGGATATCAGCAGGTTGTCCAGGAGGCTGAGGCTTTCGAAAATTCTTGAAAGCTGAAAGGTCCGGCCGATGCCCCGCAGGGCGATGGTGTGAACGGGGAGGCCCTGGATTTCCTTCTCCTGAAACAGGACCTTCCCCCGATCGGCCCTGTAAAAGCCCGTAATGGTGTGAAACAGGGTGGTTTTTCCCGACCCGTTGGGGCCGATAAGCCCGACGACCGGCCACTGTTTCGTGTCAAGGGAGCAGTCCTTAAGGGCCCAGACACCCCCGAAATGTTTGGAAACGCCCTCAATCCGAAGCACTGGCAGGCCTCTCTTTTATCAGGTTGCCCGGACGATTCAGGACAAGAAGGACGAGGATAAGCCCGAAAATCATCTGCTGAACAGGCGCGATATAACGGCCGAAGGTATCCGGAAAAGGGAGGAACCGCAGGCCTTCCTGGAAGCCAATAACAAAAAACGAAGAAACCAGGGCGCCGGTAATTCCCCAATTTCCGCCGAGAACGATAATAAGGAGCGCCAGAATCGTTTCATTCAGTGTGAAGTCGGAGGGGCTGATGAAGGTAATGTAATGGGCCCAGAGGGCGCCGGCGAGGCCAGCCGCCAGTGCCCCCGTGATAAGGCAGACCTTGCGAAACCCGTAGGTGTTCTTCCCGATGGCCGAAGCGGAAAGTTCATCATCCCTGATGGCCGTGAAGACCCTTCCGAGGGGAGACCGGACGATATGGCGGATCATCAGATAGACAAGAATAACAAGGATTCCGTAAAAAACGGCGAATCGTGGCAGGGTATGGATATCAAAGCCGAAAAGAGAGGGCCGGGGAATTCCCGGAAGACCCATGGGGCCTTTTGTCAGCCAAGCCTCGTTGAGAAAGATTTTTCTCGTTATTTCTCCAAATCCCAGCATGGCCAGTCCGAAGTAATCGCCCCGCAGCCGCAGAATGGGAATGCCGATCAGCCAGGTAACACCCCCTGTAATCAGGAGGGCCAGTCCGAGAGAAACAAGAAACGGGAGCCCTGCCAGGCTGAGGAGGGAAGAGGCATAGGCGCCTATGCCGAAAAAGGCTACATGCCCGAAATTATAGAGCCCTGTTTCCCCGATCTCTAATTGCAGGCCCATGGCAAAGAGGGCGATAATCTCACCTGAAACAAGGATGTGGAGAAAATAATTTGTCATCGCACACCCCAACGGGTTCCGAAAAGCCCTTCCGGACGGAACAGGAGAATCAGGATAATGATGAAAAAGGCGATGGCGTCTTTATAGCCGATGGGGAGGAGGAGAACCCCCAGGTTTTCGGACAGGCCGATAATAAAGCCGCCGATAAGTGCGCCCCAGACATTTCCCGCGCCCCCGATCAGGACAGCCGCGAAGGCCCTGACGAGGTTGACAATTCCCATGTGCGGCTCCAGGTTGGTATCCGCCGCGACGAGAATTCCCCCGACGGCGGCGAGGATGGCGGCGACAACCCAGACAATGCGAATAATTTTTTCGCTTTCAACCCCGAAGGTTTTTGCGAGAACAGGATTGTCCGCGACCCCCCGAACGGCCTTTCCAATCCGGCTGAATTTCAAAAAGAGATACAGCAGAAAAATAGTCAGCGCGGCGACCCACAGAATCGTTATCTGAACAGAGGTAATGACGACAGGGCCGAAGACCTTGCCCCGTTGAAGGGGAAAGGGAAAGGCCCTGATTTTAGCGCCCCACAGGACCTGCGCGAGATTCTGCAGCAGAAGCGACAGACCGAGCGAGGCAATCAGCAGCAGGAGCGGGTTGGCATTCCGCAGCCGGGAAAAGACGGTTTTGTCCATCAGCAATGCCAGGAGGACAACCCCTGTCACGGCAAAAATGCCGCTTAACAGGGGTGAGAGAAGCAGGGGAGGCATCATGAACAGGTAAGCCAGGAAGGCCCCGGCCATGATCAACTCCCCATGCGCAAAATTGATAAAGTGCAAGGTCCCGTAAACGAGGGTCAGTCCCGCGGCAAAAAGAGCGTAGATGCTGCCTGCAATCAGTCCATCGAGGAGGGACTGAAAGAAAATCGTCATCGCTTCGAGATAATCTTCCCGTCTTTAACAGACCACACGCCATAGGCGCTTCCGACATCCCCGTTGCTGTCAAAGGTTTTGTCGCCCGTCACGCCAACATACCCCTTGCTCACTTTATAAAGGGCCTTGCGGATACCGTCCGGAGTGGCGCCGCCCTTCGCGAGTGCCCTGGCAACGAGATGGACCATATCATAATTGTATTCGGCGAAAATGCCGATTTTTTTATCCCCGTATTTTTTCTTCCAGGCAGCGGCAAAAGCCTTGTAGGCGGGAGAGGTATTGGAGAAGGCCGGATAGGTTCCCGTCAGCCCTTCAACGGCCTTGCCGGCGAGTTTAACCAGTTTGCCCGATTTCGCGGCGGAGCCGGCGATCCACTGTGTCTTGATGCCCAGCTCATAGGCCTGCTTAAAAATAACCGCCCCGTCCTTGACATAAACGAGCGCGACCGCCGCCTTCGGATTGAACCGTTTAATCTGGAGGAGCTGCGCGCGGTAATCCGTTTTTCCCTGATCATAGGGAATTTCCGCGAGGACCTTTCCACCTTTTTTTGTAAAGTTGGCAACAAAAACATCCTTCAGGCCCTTACCCCAGTCGTTGTTGATGTATAAAACCGGGACCTTTTTGTAGCCAAGTTTTTCAACAAGTTCCGCCACGCCCTTCCCCTGGAGTTTGTCAGAGGGAAAGACCCGGAAGACATACGCCCCGGCCTTGGTGATGGCGGGAGACGCGCTTTCAGCGCCGATGAGAACCACATGGGCGTTTTCGCAGATGGGGGCAACGGCAAGAAAATTCGTGCTCGCGGCCGGTCCGAGAATCAGGGGTACCTTGTTAATATCTATCAGCTTCCGAACCGCGGCCACGCTGTCCTTGGCGGTTCCTTTTCCATCTTCATAGACAATCTCGAGCTTTTTCCCGTTGATACCACCCTTTGCGTTAATCTCCGCGGTGGCAAGATCAATGGCCATCTTGAATCCCTGGCCATATACCGCAAGGTTTCCGGAAAGGGGCTGGACCGCCCCGATTTTAACAACACCTGCGTGGGATACCCCTGCAAAGAAAAGGGCAACACAGATTACGGTTACAAACATTACAAATTTTTTCACCATTACAAGCCTCCTTTATTTAGTCTGTTTCTTTTACCTTTTTTTTGTGCTGTCTGCAAGCAGGGCGCGATGAAAACTGCCGTTTCGCGCTTTTCAGGACTGCCTGGGGCGGGTATAAATAGTTTTAAACGCATCTCGATTCCCCGCGAAACAGACCTGGCAGGTCAGGTCGGGGTCATCTTCCGAGACAGATTCAACGCGAACTTCCAGGCCGATGGATTTATAGGTTTCCACATATTCATCAACCCTTGAGGCATCGCAGGTAAATTTCTTTTTCCAGCCCTCACAGGCAAGTTTTTCATCCCGGGTCAGGGATTTTTCTTCCGACATGCTAATCTCCTCCGCGAATCAATTTTTACTTGAAAGCGGGTTTTCTGTCAAGAAAGGAAGGGGTGCGAAAGGCGAAAGCATGCACCTTTGTTGCGAAATTGTTATTTATTATCGAGCATTTTTCCCGCGATTTCCTTCAGGAGTTTTGCGGCTACTCTGGCGGAAAGACCGGCCGGGTCGCGTTTGGGGTTGTATTCGACGATATCCGCGCCTGCAAGAGGGGCGTCGAGCGACTGGATAAGCGTGATGACGTCACGCGGGCTCATTCCGCCCGGTTCCGGGTGGGAAACACCGGGGGCAAAGGCGGGGTCGAGGACATCCATGTCAAGAGAAAGATATACAGGCCCCTTGAAAGAAAACGCGGGGATTTTATTAAGGTGCCGCATTTCAAGTGTTTCCACACCGAAACGGTCTGCCTGTTCCCGCTGATGGGCGTTGAAGGTTCGAATGCCGACCTGGACGAGACGGGTAACGAGCCCCGCTTCCATTATTCGGGCCATGGGGCAGGCGTGTGAAAATCGGTTTTCCCCATAGCTGTCGTAAAGATCGGGATGGGCGTCAAGGTGCAGGAGCGTGAGGGGGGCAAACCGGCGCGCGTACCCCCGAATAATGGGGAAGGTAATGGCGTGATCCCCGCCCAGCACAATAACACGGTTGTTATGGTCAAGCAGGGTCTGAATCGTATGGGTTATTTTTTCAGGGCCGTCTTTACCTTCGGCTCCCTGGAGGTTGCCCGCGTCCCGGATACCGTTTGCCTCGCTGATTTCATGACCCGTTTCCGACCAGAGATTGGAGGCCTCGGAATGCAGTGCCTCGCGGATTCTGTCCGGTGCCAGGGCCGCCCCCTTCGCGAAGGAGGCGTTCTCGTCGGAGGGAATCCCGAGGATGACGATGGCGTGGTCGGGTGGGGTCCCCCCTTCCTCAATAGGTGTCATGCGTTCGCGGCTCCTTCATCATCTTTAACAGCACCTCCTTTTGCGGCCGGTAATAGACCATGGCAGCCGCGGATAAAAACATCAGGGAATATAAATCCAATATGCTCCCGCCAAAAAGCCTTAAAACCAAGCCATAAACCCCGACGCTCTCTGACATCGCGAGGGAAACAGCCACGGCAGTTGTATAGGTGGCAATAGCGGGATGCGAGGCCCCGCCAGCCGGGTTCCATGCCGCCGCCCTGGCGCGGTTTTTTTCTATGATAACCTTTCGCACATACCAGGCAAGAAACAGGGATACCCCCGATATTAGATAAAGCGCGCCTCTCAGCAGGGAAAAATTTTCTGTAAAGGGATGGACCTTATCCTTGAGGGCAAAGGCCACCGCGAAATAAATGATAAGCGTTGTCAGAAAAGAAATCCATATAAAAACAAGGACACGCCAGCCTTTTGCCACCTGCGCCATGATTTTTTTATCAGTCAATTGCTTCTTCCTTTCCGTGATGGTAAGTACGCACGGGGTATGACCTAACGCGTTTTTTCAAGAACGATAAGGCGGGCGGATGGACGTAACAGGTTTTTCAGCACCTTAAG